>DYKF01000342.1 GCA_020722745.1 Caldithrix sp. | reverse complement strand
TCCTCTGTCGAGCGCCCCATACCCCATTTTCAGAGTGCCAAGCCATATCCGGCCCACACACCACTTCTTATCTACCGGTAATCTACCGGTAAATTATCCAATCAGAATCTGAAAATCAAGCAAAATCTCTAAAAAGTATGTAATCTGGCGATATCGCTGCAGATTCAACTTGCGCAGAAATAAATTCAGGAAGAACTCTTTAAATGCCGACGCGATCAAAATAACCGTAATCATAGCTCGGCTCACCGTCGGCCACGCTACTGACTGCCAGCGGCAGCCGCAACGTCGCCTCCCTTCGTCAAACTCAGGGCATGCTTTCCACAATCCGCAGTGACGCAATATTTTTTAAATCACATCCCTGGTATTTATCGATAAAGCTGATGATCTTCATCTCCCCGTCACACTCAGGACAGCGCAGCGGGTCGACCTCGTACACCTTTCTGATCAATGCCGCCCATCTCAGGCGCCGCTTCTTAATGAAAGCACTATTGCCCGCGCCTTCTACATCACTCATAGCCTCAGCAACGACCGGCTTACTTTTCTTTTCAATCTGGTTCCCACGGTCTCCATGGTAACCTCCTTGCAGACGCGCCGCGTCGTGTCTTCAATAAGATTGTAGAATTGCAAATAAAATTAAAAACCCCACTTGCCCCAAGACGACGCAGAGCGTCGCAACAACGTTCCCACGAAAATCGTGGGAACGAGATGAAACATAAGAAACCCCTTACGAAAATTTAGCTCCGTAGGTGGCGGCGGTAAACGATTTTGTAGGCAAGTGTGTAAAGCGTGTGCGGCTTACAAAATCGTCCGCCGAAGAATGAGCACGGAACGTTAAGAATTTTCGCGGGGCGTCCTTTTCTTTTGGTTCATTTTCTTTTGGACGAGCAAAAGAAAATGAACATGAAACATAAAAATCCTTTATTGTATTCTATCATTTCTCTGCAGCGGCACAACGCAGTGCCCACCGTTGTGCCGCCACCGTTAACTGCAATTACCACTTCATCTGAGCAGTGTAAGTTTCCTTGTTTCTGAAAACGAGCCCGCCTGTAAGCGGTAATAATAAACACCGCTTGGGAAACCTAAGGCGTTCAAAGTTGTTCTATAGTGACCCGGCGGAAGTTCTTCATAGACCAATTTGCTCACCACCTGGCCAAGCGTGTTAAACACCTCGAGCGACACTAAACCTGCACGAGGGATTGAAAACTCGATCGTTGTCGTTGGGTTGAACGGGTTTGGATAGTTCTGCTTTAGCAAATACACACTGGGCATCTCACCTGAGACCGTTTCCTTGATGGAAGTCATCTCTGAGAGTGGACGTCTCCAAACTCCGCCGCCAAGAGTTCCGGCAAAGATATTTGTGCCCGAGACGGCAAGAGCACGGACACGAGTATTGGTCAATCCATTATTGACTTGAGTCCAGCTTGAGCCGTTATTAGTTGATAGAAAAACTCCGCCATAAGTTCCGGCAAAGATATTTGTGTCCGAGACGGCAAGAGCAAGGACCCAAGTATTGGTCAATCCATTATTGACTTTAGTCCAGCTTGAGCCGTTATTAGTTGATAGAAAGACTCCGCCAGAAGTTCCGGCAAAGATATTTGTGCCCGAGACGGCAAGAGCAAAGACATCAGTATTGGTCAATCCATTATTGACTTGAGTCCAGCTTGAGCCGTTATT
>DYKF01000080.1 GCA_020722745.1 Caldithrix sp. | reverse complement strand
TACTACCTTTCCTTTTACACTGAATTTGTATTCCAGTTTTAGGGGTGCAGTCCATCCAACAACAGAATTGATCTTACGGGTGCAGGGGGCAGGTTCCACGGCGTTTGCAAGACGATCTCTCCGGACGGAACTGCAGCAGTCGCTATACACGGCATGGTAACTGTGCCATACACAGGAGCAGTACCACCGATTGGAATCGTGCGTCTGGCTGGCAACGGAACTGGCGGCGTTAGGATAGATACTGAAGGAGGGGAGTATCTTGTAACAGAAGTAGATCAAACAAATTCCCTCGTAACCTTTTTGCTGCAATAACACTAAAATAACAACAGGAGATATTTATGCCAACATTACAAGAACCCAAAAAAATAAACCTCGAGAAAGAAATGTATGACCAGGCCCGCAGCGAAGGTCTTACGTTTGCTGAATTCCTTGAAAGCAAAGATACGTCTGAACAATATAAAACAGACGGAGGCAAGGAGACGGAGCTTTCTGCTATGAGTGCGTTTGAACGCAGACTGATGGCGGAGGATATTCGCGTGAGCGGTGCGAATGCAAGCCTTGTAGAGAGCTTCTTTAAGACAACCAGTAGCTCTGTTTTGTTCCCTGAATTTGTACGCCAGAATGTGGACTTTGGCATGCGCCAAGGACGGCTGCATGCGAATGTTACGGATATTGTTTCTACAACTTCCCAGATTGATTCTGGTGCTATGAAAGGGATCGAAGTCGATTTGGCAGCATCGGATCTGAAGCACAAGCGCGTTGCCGAGGCTGCTGCGTTCCCAACCGCAAAGTTCAAAACCAAAGAGAAATCCATTGACCTTAAAAAAATTGGCGTAACTATTGATGCATCTTACGAAGCCATCCGCAGAACCAAATCTAATGTTTTTGCTGCTGTCCTGCAGGTTATAGGAATGCAGCTTAATCGTGACATCGTTACAGAGGCAGTTTCTGTTTTGGTCAATGGCGATGGGAATTCGAACCCTGCTGCGAACGTGGACACTGATGCGCCCGGAATCATCACGTACGCCGACATTCTGAAGCTGTTTATGGCCGCAGATGAAGGATTTGAGTTCACAAACCTTCTTGCCCCTAGAGAGGTTATGGAGAAGATCCTGACTATAGCCGAATTTCGCGATCCATTGATTGCCTCTGAATTTTTGACGAGGGGAAAACCCACTACTCCGCTGGGGCTTGTCATGAAAGTCGCTAACGGAGTTGCAGCCAACAAGATTTTAGCCTTTAACAAGACAGCCGGTATTGAGATGATCGAAGAGCAAGGGGGACAGCTTGTCGAAGTGCACAAGCTTATCGATCGCCAGATCCAGGGTTCTGTCATCTCCAAAGTAATTGGGTTCTCCAAAATTTTCCGCCAGTCAGCCACGCAGATGAGCATATTTTGGCATTAAATATGGCTGATATAACTGTAACGGTAAACCTTGGGCTGGCGCAAGCCGGCCTTGGTTTTACGGATCCAATCACGGGCAAAGATATTCGGCAAGAGGCCGGGGAACCGGCGAGAAAATCCGCACTGGAGAGCCATCTACTGAAACGCAGGAAGCTGATCCTGCTGCTGTTGTTAGTGAGCAAGAAGGATAAAAAGTAATGATTGCGACCGCGGATGACATTAAAGCGCTCGGGTTTAATGAAGATATATTTGCGATTTCGGACGAAATTCCGCAAGGCGAAACCGTATCTCCTCTGACAACGTTTTTAGAGCGCAGCATCCGCAGAGCAGAGCGCAGAATAATTCGCTGGGTAACTCGCGCACGTTACGACGAGGTTGCCGCCCTTGCAGAGAGTGATCCTGTTCGCGCAGACTATGCACATGCAGAGACACTTCTTGCGATTGCAGATTTGCTGCCTGCTGTTTACGTGCAGAACGTGAGCGAAGATGAGCGAATTGAAATTGAAGGTTTTAAACTGCGCTTAAAAAAGATGAGCAGCGAAGATCAGATTTTTCAGCGCCAGCAGCTTGTATCGCACGCTGAGAACTACCTCCAAGATGATATATCCGTTGCAGAATATCCGGGGGCAGCCGTTGTATGATGCGCCACCATGCGCGTCGTTTGTTTCGCTCTGGAGCGAGCAATAACATTGATCTAGAATTAGCCACGCGCACTGAGGGTGCGCTTGAGGCAAGGCCTATTTTGACATTCGAGAGCATTCCTGTGAAATACGTGATGCTCTCGCCCATCGAGGAAGAAGAGAAAAAAACCGAGGCTGGAATCTATAAGGATGCGGAACTTCGCGCTGTGTTTGAAAGTTTTGTCCTTACACAGAGACCTGAGTTCCACACGACAGGGCGCATGGATGTTGCGGACCGCGTTGTTGCGCGAGGCGTTACGTATGAGATTGTATCTGTTCGCAACGGTTCCATTGCAGGGCTTACAGTGACGTTTCTGTATTTGAAGCGCACTCGGAGTGCAGCGTGAGTTCCGTGACGATCCAAGGCTTTGACAAGCTTGAGAACGCCTTGAAAAATATCGCGAGCGCAGTTGAACGTAAGGGGGATAAGGCTGTTGCCAAGAGTGCGCATCTGATTAGAGCAAACGTGATTAAAGAGATTAACAGCCAGCCGGGCAACTGGTCTGCTTTAACTCCTGCATACTCTGCTTACAAGGCATCGCACGGCGGATCTCGGCTGATGCTTGTGTCGGGCATTCGCAATCCATCTTCTTGAACACCGCAGACGAATTACAGAAATTCGTTTGAGGTTACGAAATCGGGAAACGCGCAGTACGACGTTGGCAGCAATTACCCGCAGGCCAATGCTCTCGAGCATGGCTTTGAGGCGAGAGGCCTGAAGGCGCGGCCGCATTTTTTTCCTGCTGTTGAAAAATCACGGGAAGGAATTTTGGAGAACTACACCCATTTTTTAAAGGAAGTGTTAACATGAGGAAAGCGCATATTGACTACATAAAGAATATGCGCAGCGCCATTGGATTTCCTGGAAAATGCCTGGAGATTGCACGGCGCGGTGAGCAGATAGAGCAACTGATTCCTGTGTGTGTTATATCTTCCAGGAATGTTGTCAACAATCTCGATGCGCGCGTTAAGAATCGCCTGCTGCGTCTGCCTGCGTTGCAAAACCCTGATGGCACAAAAAGCCTGCGGTATGTTGTGCGGCATTTTAAGCAGGAATACAGATACCAGGTTGCATTCTGGCTGAGGGGTGATGCGATTGTCTCTGAGCTACTGAGCGAGACAAGCGCTGAGGGATTGATTGATTTGGTGCTGCGCTATGTGAGTTTGAATCAATACATTAACGACGGCGTGCCTTACCAGATTGGCGTTGATGTAGGAGCATCTGGCATTTTGAGCGATGAGAGCGGCGACGACATTTTTAAGGCGTATGTAGAGATTATTTTTCGCGATGGGCTGTATGAAGAGGAATCAGTCGAAGCATTGTCTGGTGGTACTTTGGAGATTGTACCGCCTGTCGAGATTGAGCATCTATAAGAATAAGGAGCAATAGGATGACATTTACTGAATTGAGCGAAAAACACAAAGTACCAGGGCGCGTTGCTATTGGCATTCGCACGCACATGAAGCTGGCTCCTGATACAGAAATTACTGAGGCAGCCTTTGCTGCAGGGTATGAGAGCTTTATGGGCCGCAAGCTCTCGTCTTACAATGAGCAACGTCCTAAGCCTGCTCGCGTTGAAAAAAAGCAGGAAACAACAGAAGGAGCTAACTGATGGCAACTGGAGATGTAAGTACATACCACGAATCCGGCGGAATATCCGCGAGCGCGTATCCTGCTGACAGGGTGCACGCGAAAATTGGCGAAGCTGAGGGCGGGATAAGCAATCAGATTTATCTGATCAGCAATGCTGCTCAGGCCCGCGATGTTTTTACAAAGGGGAAACTGGTCGACGCGCTCACGCAGCATTTTGAGGAGTTTGACACGGACAACGGCGAGCAGATAGTTCCTGTTCTCGCGATGCGGCCGGACAATGACATTGCCGGTTCTGTCGCGGTGACTGTAGCTGCGACGAATACGGGTTCTGCGCCTGCCCCCACGACCTCCGGAACTGTTAGCGCAACTAAAACAGTAATGATTGTTGTAACAAAGGAAGGAGCGTGCGCAACGGCAGAGTACAAACGATCCTTAGACGGCGGAGCGACATTTGAAGCGCCGATGGTTTTCCCCGGCTCTGGCGCCATGAATCTGACCGGGGGTGTTACAGCAACCTTTACAAATGCTGCAACACCAGCTGACACATTTGATGTTGGGGATACCTTCACGTTTTCTCTGAGTGCTCCGAGTGCATCCACTGCGTCTTTCCTTGATGCGCTGGAACTTCTCAAGCAGGAATACCGCGCGTATTATGCGCATATTCTGACAGAAGCGTCTCTGGCGTTTGCTGTGTCTGTAGCTGCTGTTGTAGACGAGTTTGCCTCCGATTATCACAATCCGATGCGGATTATTCTTGAGGCTCGAAAAAAAACAGAGCTTGAGACAGTTGCCGAGTACTACGCTTCGCTGATGAGCGAATATGAGCCGTTCTTCTCTAATCGCGTGTCCATTGTCGCCTGGGAAGGATATTACATCCCTGGCGGTGTTGAGTCTGCGGGAGGATATGGCGCGATTGAGACTTTGGGTGTTGCGGGTGAGTTTCGCAATGCGGCTACCTTTTTGGCCGCGCGGCTTGCAGCGTCGTCTGTCAACGAAAGTGCAGCGTGGGTTAAGAAGAACCGCTCGCGCACATTCTCCAAGATTCGCTATTGGAACGAAGGGTATCAGGATTATTACGACGCAATGGATTCCATGCGCTTGGTAGTTGGCAAGGTTTATGATAACTACCCTGGCGTATTCGTCGCATCGGACAAAATCAAGAGCCATCCGGATTCTGATTTTATTGAGATTCCCGAAGGGCGCCGAGCTGATAAGATGCACCGGATTGTAAGAGCCACTGTTCTGCCCTACCTTCACGCCGACGCAGAGACAGAGAGCAGCTCTGGTGGAATTGCTGCGGTTGCGGCTGCTGTCAATGCTGCGGTTGCCGCAGCAATGATGCGGGGTGGGAGCAAGGAGATTAGTTCTGCGCGTGTAGTTTTAGACCCAGATAAGACCTATGTGCAAGATAAGGTGCTGCGCGCCAAAATGCGCATGGGAATTAAAGGACGGACGGCGGACATTGAGTGGACAACATCGTTTGTTCAAGAGGAGTAAAAGGAGATTACCATGCCATTACAACCTGGAGACATTATACCACAGGCGCAGAGCTTTTCTAACTTTAAGTTGAACATGTTCGGGCGCGAGGTCATTCAGTTTTCGGAATTTTCGCTGGAGTACGAAGCCGAAAGTGCAATCAACACTGGTAAAGACGGGGAGTCTGTGAGCTATGCGATCAAGAGCTATAAGCGAACCGCAAAAGCGACATTGCACTTAGATGAACTGAAATATCTGATTAATCTTGCGGCAGCGTACGGAGGCGATCTGTTAAAGCTGCCTCCTGCTCCCATTACAGCAGAGAGCGAGACAGAAGGAGGAATTTTGAAGCTCACGATTCCGGCTGCTAAAATAACGAAGTTTCCCATTTCCTTTAAGGATGGAGACGACAAGATGGAAGTTCCGATAGACCTGCTTGTTGCCAGCTATCCGATCATAACCTGGACCTAAAATTTAAAGGAGCAAAAAGAAATGGATATTAACACAAAACAACTTGCCGACGAGGCGCTGCGCGAACTGCCACAGAATGCCTACATTCCCGTGGATGCGGAATTTTTGGAGCGCTACGAAAATCAGATTTCTACCGTAAAACGTGCGTACGCTGACAAGGGCGGGATTCACGTGCTGAGCACAGACGAAAGTGATGCGATTATTGTGCGCGTACCGAGTGCGGAGATTTTGCGCAAGACGCGCAAAAATGCGGAGCGCATTGCCGATCCTTTAGAGCAAGATTTGTCTCTTGTGAATGATTGTCTGTTGTATCCATCTGTGCAAGTGCTGCGCGGATGGCTGGAAAGTGGCAGCCCTGGGTTGGCGTCTGTTTATGCCAGAAAGCTTTTAGAGTTGTCCAAAACAGTTGTGGAGGCCGAGGCAAAAAAGCTCTAAAGGAGCGCAGTAGCGCGCTCAAAAATGGAGCTGAGTCCGTTGCCCTTTTGTATCGCGCGTATTTTCACAAGGACATTGATTTGGACGATGTGAGCGAGCTGCACAAAGCGATTGCGGATATTGAGTTTTTTGAGGAGCGTCAGATTTCGCTCACTGCAGCTGGAATTGGAAAAGCTTTTGGAGGATAAATGGCAGGCATAGCAGGATCGAGTGTTTTCCAGTTAGGTGCTGTGCTTTATCTTAAGGATAAGGCTCAGGGAGCTGTGGCCGGCGCGATGAAGAATTTTGGCGCGCTGCGCAAGGAGCTGGAAAGCAACGATGCTGCTATCAAAAAACTGGACCGGTCTGCTGGGGCAATGAAAATTGGTGGTGCGTTAGTGGCGGGTGCTGCCACGGCTGCTGTTTCTCTGTTGGCGTTGCGCTACCAGAGCTCTGAACTGGAAGCTAATTTACGCTCGCTTGATATACCTTCGGATCAGGTGGATGCCTTGTCCCGCTCTGCAGGTAAGGCTGCAGTTGAATTTGGGATTTCTAAAGAAACCTACCTTGCTGGTGCTTACGACATCAAGTCTGCTGTTGCTTCTTTAGATGCCTCTGGTGTAGAGGCCTTTTCTACAGCCGTGGCTGCGACAGCCAGGGCGACTAAGGGAGATTTTGCGCAGTTATCCAAAACCTTCGGTATGGTGTATAATCAGTTTGGTGAGGCATCTGGCCTTGATCCTGCTGCCTTTGCGATGAGAACTGCGGATGTCTTTTCTGCAGCTGTTAAGGAGTATAGAACCGATGGAGCGTCCTTAGAGCAGGCGTTTAATAGTGCCGGTGCCAGCGCGTCTAAATTGGGAATTTCTCTTGGTGAGCAAACTGCTGTTTTGGGAACTCTAATGAACACAATGAATCCAGGCGAGGCAGGAACTGCCTGGAAAGCGTTTACCGGTAAAATAGATACCGGTTTTAATTCGCTTGGCGTGAACTATAAAGGGATAGATGGAAAATTATTATCTACTTCTGAACTTCTTACTAACCTTAAAACAAAATTTGGGGATGCGCTTGATCCTGCTGAATTGTCGCAACTCAATTCTGCGTTTGGAGAAGAAGGAGCGCGCGTAGTTTTGAACTTAATTGGACAAACCGACAAGCTTGGCGCAGCAATCGACAAAATGAAAAATGTTGACGGAACTGCCCAGGCAATGGCTGCAACTAACCTTGAGTCTGTAGCCGGTGCCTGGGACAGAATGCAACACGGAATGCGCGCGTTTTTCGATGGAGTCGCAAAAGGATCTGATGGGCCATTGATGGCGATGATTGGCGGTGTTAATTATCTGCTGTCTAAGTTTCAGGCACTCTCTCCAGAAACGCAATCTATGATTGGAAGTGTCGTTAAGTGAGTCGTTGGAGCCGCTGCTCTTTTTGGCGTTATTTTGGCACTTGGTGGTGCTGTTTCTTTTTTATCTATGGCGATGCGCACGAATATATTTATCCAGGGAATTATGAACCTGTGGACGAAACGGCAGTTGATTATGTCTGCTATTGCTCGCGGAGCAACAATCCTCTGGACTAGTGCGCAATGGTTGCTGAACGCAGCCCTGACCGCCAACCCCATTGGCATTGTGATTGTGGCCGTTGGGGCGCTTATTGCGGGAATAATTCTTTTGTGGGGGCACATTAAACGATGGACTCAGGCGATGAAAGATAACCGCGAGAAAACCATGCAGGTCGTTGGAGTTATTGCTCTGCTGATGGGTCCGTTGGGTTGGATGATTGCTGCTGGTGCGGCGGTTGCTCTGTACTGGGATGAGATTTCTGGTGCTATTTTGCGCGTATACAACGCGGTTGCAAAGTTTTTAGGATTGCCTCTTGCAAATTTATCCAAGGACATTAAGAAAAATGTTGGCGAAGTGAAGAAGATGCAGAAGGAGCTTGATGATCATAAACCTAAGAAAAATGACAAAGCACTTAAAAGCGCTGTAGCTGATATTCCTTTTACTGCCACGGTTGTTCCACCTGATATGAGCAAGATCATGCAGCAGGCGAATATTCCTGCCCAGTACTCCATGCCGCAAAAGGACGTGGCTGCGTTTGCCTCCAAATACGAGCAGCCTAAATACCAAGCTGCAAAGGAAATCACTAAAACTGTCAATCTCTATTTTAAGAATTTGGCTCAAACGATCAATATCACTGGCGACAAACAGCGAGAAAGCACAGAGACAGGGAGCTTCCTGTTGAAGGTTCTAAATCAATACGTGGAGGCAGCAGGATGAGTGGCATTCGCGAGTTAGCCCCAGGCGGGCCGTTTATTGGGCTGTCGGTTCCCGATTTTGCGCCGTTTATGCTTGGGGATTACAAGCTGCCCTCTAGTACAAAGTATTCCGTGCGCCAGGAAAAGAATTTTACCAGCACTATCTTAAAGAAGAAAAATGTAATAGAGGTGGCAGGATTTAATCCCTGGCAGGTGACCATAGAATTTGAGATCGTGCGGCCCATGTATAACGGGGTTGAGATTGCTGGTGTGTCTATTCCGGGACTTGATGCCGTAGCCGGTGCGTTGTCTCTTGATATAATTTCTGAAGTGCGCAAGCTTGTAAAGCTTTGGGAGAAGACCAAAGCGATTTCTGTGCAAAATGAGACTCTCAATGAGTTAGGAATTGAGTATCTGTTTATCTCTTCCATAGAATTTCCGGATCCGGATGTGGAATGGACGCTGCCTGTACGCATACAGGCAGAAAGTGACGATGGCGAGGGGGCAGATCCGTCTGGAGCGGCTCTGCTTACAAAGACTTTAGACGCTCTTAAAGGAGTTGTTGGATTATGAGATACGTTGCGCGCGACGCTGACACCTACCAGCGCATTGCTGCACTGCTCTATGGCAAGTGGGAGATATACCCTCTTATTGCAGAGACGAATGCGTATAGAGAAGTTGTGCCCGGCACAGTTTTAGAGATTCCTGTTCCGCGAACATCGTCTGCAATTCACACATGCGCCGATGGCGAGAAAAGTGGGTATCCTATTTTATCAAAAAAATTCTATGGAGTAGAAAGCTTTGCTGAATTTTTGCGCTATCATAATCCGACTGTAATTTGCAGAGCAGGAAACAGGATCGCGATTCCTGCTCTTGTAACACAAGAACAATATTCTGCAGCTCAAGCTCTATACGCACAGATGAATTCGCGAGGTGGCCTGTTGTGATTTACAACATGCAGCAGGTTACCCGCATTGCCGGCGTGCGGTTAGATTCTATTTTGCGCGCTGAACTGCGAGCAAGCCGCAATGAGCCCGGAGCAAAACTTACACTTACGATTCATAACTCAGAGCAGAAGAAAAATGGATTTAAGGCAATGGATGAAATTACCTGGGCTGCCGGGTACGCAGAAACAGGATTGAAGGACGAGTTTTTTGGGTATGTGAAAGAGGTAACGCAGGGTGAGCATACGACAATTATTGAAGCGCGCGATCCGATGTGGTTGTGCAGTCAGCATCGGGTTAAACTGCAAACCAGCCTTTCTATAAAGAAAAAATGGGATGATTTTCTCGGTTATCTTATACCATCTGGTTATGGGCTCTCATGGGATATAAAGCCAAGTGCCATCCCTGTTTTTACGATTAGAAATGTGTACCAGAAGACCGGAACTTTCGTTTTATGGGCAACAAAGACAGCGCGCAATTTGGACCTGCGCTGGGACAATGAGGTTCTCGTGATACAGAAGGCTTTTGATCCGACGGTATTATCTGGTGAACTGCCAGAGTTTAAATTTGGTTATAATATCATAGAAGACAAGCTTTCTCTGAAGGCTGGAAAAAAGATACAGGTTCAAGTTCGTGGCGAAGACCAAAGCTATTTAGAAAAATCCGGCTCTGGTAGCTTTGGCAAATATTTAGAAGGCGTATGGCCTGCCAAATGCGAGGGCTGTGCTGTGCAGGTTGTTGAGGTAGATTCTCTCTCCAGCAGCGATGACGCGAAAGACCAAGCGAAAACAATTTGGACAGAAAAAAATGGATGGGGATTTACGGGAAGCTTTGTGGCCTTAGGACATCCGTCCGTTAAGCCATCGACCGCCATACAGATTCGCGATCCTGAGAATGCAGCTCGGACTATCAAGACCTATGTGGACACTGTAGAGAAGATATATGATTTTCAGGAAGCGAAGTATCGTCAGGAGATTTTTCCATCTGCCTTTATGGAGGAACCAGTCGCATGATACAGAATGCTCAGGAATTTGTGTCTGCCCTGCGCGCCGTGGAACCTCTCTACTTTACGACGGCCGCAAAAGTTGTAAGCGTAGAGGAGACAACCATAACCGTAGAGTTATCATCAGGACAGAAAATAAATCTCGTTACGCACAACCATCAGGGAAAGCCAAGTGTGGGTGCTACGTGTCTTGTTACGTTTCGTGACAATATGCAGTCGCGGCCACACGCATCAGATTTTTCGCTGTACGAAACAATAGATATGGATATTGGCGGAACACTCGTGAAGGTTATAGATACAGAGGTCTCTGTAGAGCATGCCGGGATGAGTGTTCTCTTGAAGGACAATGAAATTTTGGTAACGGCCACAACCGTTAAAATTACAGGCGATCTGCTTGTGTCCGGTTCTGTGGCTGCCGAAGGAGAAGTGACGGCCATGGCACAATCTACTATTGTGAATTTGAGCACACACATGCACGCGAGTGCAACGCCGGGGGCACCGAGCCCGCCTACACCTGGCACATAAGGAGAATCTATGCCACTTAATAAAGCAGGACTGGAACAGGAACTAAAGGCGATTTTTGAGGCAGAGGGAAACGATGCTGCTTCTGTTGCTGCGGATATGGCGACCGCAATTGATAACTATGTAAAGACCGCAACGGTAACGACAACGGTCGCGCCAGGGATATTAGTGCAGGTTGTGCCTGCAACCGGAACAGGTGCAACAACGGGACCGGGCAGCGGAACGGGTACACTGTCGTGAGGAATATATATGTTTAGGGATTTCGCTTTACAGGGAGATTTAGCTGATGTACCAGGAGACATAATTGTTTCCAGTTTAGGTAACCTCTGAAAAAGTCCCTCCGTGGACTTTTTCAGACCGCAAAACCCTGGGGCGAAAACTACGACATCTATTTCGACAAGCTCAATA
>DYKF01000341.1 GCA_020722745.1 Caldithrix sp. | reverse complement strand
TCCCCCCAATCTCGGTATAGGGCTTGCGTGGATCGACGTTCGGCTTGTCCAGCTTTCCCAACAGGCAGGACATGAGCAGACGCACCCCGGCGCGGTTGCTCATACAGCGGCAAACATAATCAACTCGCTCCCTGATGGTTTGGTTGCTGATTACGGTAATGCTTAAAGTCGCTACCGCACGTTCATAGATACCATGCAGAATTTCGTCTGGTGTCATTCAAAGAGTCCTTTTTGTTTTTGTGGGTCATAGTTCGTCCATAACACCTCCTGCCGAGTGCCCTTGGTTGAATGAATGGTCTTGTCTAGTCCGAGCGTTTTGAACCAGCGCCCAGCCGGAAAGAGCTTCTCCATCAACGGATGGTCGTAGCCAGACACAGCCACCATGCCCCTGCATTCATTGGCGGCTTCCGCAAACTCCCGGTGCTGACTTTCGTCCATCTCGAACCCGTAAGCCTTTGCATCGCCGCGTGTGGCGTGCAAATAGGGAGGGTCACAATAGAAAAGCGTCTTGGGGCTGTCATACAAACGGATCACATCAACAGCGGGCCGGTTTTCAATCTGCACCCGGATTAGTCGCTGTGCGATTTCATCAAGCGCATCCACACCACCAAGCCAACGGGAAACCACGCCAGACATACCGGCGCGACTTGTGTCCTTACAGTTTGCCCAACGACCAAGCGAGGCGGTTTGGGCGAGTCCAGTTCGGGTTTGGCGGGCCTTGATATAAAAACGCCTTGCGCGTTCTACATCGCTGATGCCAGTTGTCGAGCCATAAATGGCCTGGTGATATTCCTCGCGGGAAAATGGCGTCAAGGCAATGGCTCTAATTAGTTCTTCGTGGCGGTCGCGTAACACGCGAAAGAAGGTCACTACATCGCCGTCAATGTCGTTGTACGTTTCTACAGGAGAGGACTCCCGATTGAGTAATACGGCACCTGAACCGGAAAAAGGTTCACAGTAGTGGTGACACGTCGGAAGCAATGGAAGTAACCAGTCCAGATGCGAGAACTTGCCACCATACCAGCCAAATACAATGCGGCGACGGCGGCGGCTTCGGATGTAAACGACGTTGGAATTTTCTTCGTCTAACTCTTCATCCAAAAATATCGGTGATGCGCCTCTGGTTTTTGTCGCCATTAGGCTATTACTCCTTGCTGATAGGGTTGTGACGCATAGCTACTGCTATATCGCGCTGCATCCTTCGTCTTTGCGGTGTACAGGACGTTCGCCTCATTTTTTAGGATTTGCGTGCCTTGCATTTGACGATTTTTGCTTAGCCTTCGCATATTATGACTTTTTACGAAATCATCAATTTCCATATTTTTTGATATTCTCACAAAAAAAAGCAAAAAAGTCAACTTGTATTAGTTCGTACACTGTCTGGAAAAAACTCGTAATCGCAATTCGTTATACTTTAAAAAAAATAACGAATTGTGATTTTTATAACTATCTTAAACCATTATTTTTTTGCGGCAAGAAAAACAAGCGGTGGATGCTGGCATTGTCCAATATGATAATGAGGGAATGAAAAATGACAAGTAAAGAGAAAGTAATGGCATGTCATAATCCCCTCTAATCGGGTCAATTAATTCTAATATAAAATGTTATAAATGTAAATCCATCAATATTTAGATGAGCTTGGCTATCTTTGTGGCATGATCATCAAGACAGATCCTGC
>DYKF01000079.1:8419-11229 GCA_020722745.1 Caldithrix sp. | reverse complement strand
AGCTGTAGGCAAAAGTCCACGGAGGGACTTTTTCAGATGAAAGCAAAATACAAGCAAAAAAAGTTTTGTCATTGAAATATATACTTTAGGGCGATTAGGGTAAAAAGGGCAAATCAAAACAGATGAACGGAGAAAATTAAATGTCGCAATAAGTTTACTTTTGGGGAACTTTTCATTCTATTGTAGCAATAATTTACAGGAAAGGGACAAAGAGCAAAAAAGCGGCAGGCCCTTGTAACGGCACGCGACCCGCAGGGTCTGCAAGAAAAATCCGCACGAAGTGCACCGCCCCCATGGAGCCAGGATTGCCTGCTGGTTTAGAAGGATTTAATTCCGTAAGTTCTTTTAGCGAAGCGGTTCAGCGAGGGAGCCTGCCCCGACACAGTTTACATCGTCAAAGTTTATCCCGAGTGCCATTGCGAAGCAGTGGCGTACGGAGCGGAGGTGATCTTTATTTTTCAGGCGATCAAACAATATGGTGTATGGAAAGTACCCCAGGGATTCTGCGCAGGTCAGAAAGAATTGTCTCAAGCAGTTCTCTTGAATCCACTTCTATATTAAACCTGTCGCGAACCTCCCCTGTAGAGGCCGTGTGCGCTTCTGCTCCTAATATATTAGCCCCTGCACGTGTAAGGCCCGAAACCAGATCGAGAAACAGCAGCGGCCTGTCGGATCCAGAAATTTCAATTTTGGCGGAATAGTTTTCTGTCTGGCTTTTCCAGTGCAGCGGAATAAGCCTGCCGGAGTTCTCTTCCTGGTCAGCGATCGTGTGCAGGGAAGGGCAGCCCCTTTTATGAACAGAAACGACGTGATTTTTAGAGAGATACCCTTCTATGGGATCACCCGGTAGCGGCGAACAACATTGGGCAAAGCGCGTATCAAATCCGGTCTGTCCTTCCCACTCTACTTCCCAATGTGGAGAAGAGTCTTCTTCTTTTTTGGGCCTTGCTTTGGGTTTAACCACTTCATCGTTCTTTTTCTCTTTCTCGGCGGTTTCCGTTCTTACTTCTGCAGGTTCATCCTCCCCGTCGCGCTTGCGCAAAAAAGATCTCAGTTTGGAGCGCGCCTGCGGAGTGACCAGAAAACGCAGCCAGTTCGCGTTTGGTTTTGCATGGGGAGATGTAATAATATGTACCTGGTCTCCGCTGCGCAATGCCGTGCGGATAGAAACAGGTTTGTTCCCAATCTTTCCACCTGTGCAGGAAAGTCCTATTTCCGTATGAATGCGGAATGCAAAATCGAGAACGGTGGAACCCATGGGCATGGCAATAATTTCACCTTTGGGAGTAAACACATATACATCCTCACTGACAGACAGGTTGGTTTTTAGATCCTCCATGAAGGTTTTTTCGTCTGCCCCTTCGTCCTGCATCTGTGCTATGTTCTGCAGCAGATGAAAATTCTCCTGGATTGTTTTCGTATTTTTTATTTTCTCTTTGTATGCCCAGTGCGCGGCAATTCCGTATTCCGCGACATTCTGCATTTCCTGGGTTCTAATCTGGACTTCCAGATATTTTCCACCGGGTCCAATCACTCCTGTGTGAAGCGATTGGTAACCGTTGCTCTTTGGCAGAGAAATATAATCTTTAAATCGCCCGGGAACTGGATTCCAGATCGTGTGGATTACGCCGAGAGTTGTGTAACAGTCCTGGATGGTATCAACGAGAACGCGCACGCCGCTTAGATCGTAAATCTCGTCAATAGACTTATGTTGTTCTTTCATCTTCTGGTAGATAGAATAGAAATGCTTGGTTCTACCGAGTACTTTTGCACGTATTTTGGATTCCCGCAATTTGGATTCTATGATAGACTTGGTTACTTTTATGCGCTCTTCCCGATCCGCTTTTTTTTCTGCAATAGCTTCTTTAATTTGCTGGTAGGCAACAGAATCGAGATGGCTCAGAGCGAGATCTTCGAGTTGCGCCTTCATCCCGTACATACCGAGTCTGCCTGCAAGCGGGGCATAGATATCGAGCACTTCGCGTGCAATTCGTTCTCTCTTGTGTTCCGCCTGGTGGGAGAGCGTCTGCATGTTGTGCGTTTTATCTGCCAGCTTAATAATGATAACGCGGGCATCCTCTACCGTAGCCAGAATCATTTTGCGAATATTTACTGCCTGCCTGTTTTCTCGACTCTGGTTTTTCATCTCTGATATTTTTGTCACGCCATCGACAAGTTTTGTCACCGTAGGACCAAACTCTTTGTCCATATATTCGCGCGTAATATCTGTGTCTTCGAGAACATCGTGGAGGAGGGCGGCGCAGATGGTTTCGCAATCCATTTCAAGGTTAGAGAGAATTTCTGCTACCGATAAAGGATGGATAATGTACGGTTCTCCCGAAAGTCTTTTCTGAAATTTATGTGCATCTTCTGCGAGCAGATACGCCTTGCGGACCATGGCTTTCTCGTTTTTATCGAGATGCCGGGTTATGTGAGCAAGTTTTGCTTCCGTTTCGCTTTTGGGTTTTGACTTTTCGTTTGGGAGTGCAAAAGGCATGGTATCTGTTTTAGGCGGGAACTTCACATCTGCAAGTCTTTTTGTGCTCTACCCGAGTTTATACCGTCAAAGTTTACCCTGTCACGAAGTGGACGAAGTTGCGTAGCCGAAGGGAAGTGGACGTTTGTAGCCGCAGGCGTACAGAGGCAGGGCAGTTGATGGTATTATGTCTCATATTTAAGGCTTGTTATCTACCCAGGGTTCGTATTATGTCACATATTTAAGGCTTGTTATCTACCCAGGGTTCGCATTATGTCTCATATTTAAGGCTTGTTATCTACCCAGGGTTCGCATTATGTCTCATATTTAAGGC
>DYKF01000079.1:0-8319 GCA_020722745.1 Caldithrix sp. | reverse complement strand
TTGTTATCTACCCAGGGTTCGCATTATGTCTCATATTTAAGGCTTGTTATCTACCAACCACACTCCCATGTGACATAATCCGCCATTTCCACAGGTCAGCGATGGGAGGAACGAAGGCAGTATTCGCAGTGAACGGCTTTGGGCCTACTCAATGGAAACAGGATTAGAGCCCCGCTTTTCATAGGATAACTTCTCAAGGGTATTCTTCGGCGCATACCTTTTGACCTTTTTCAGGGCGCGCTACGCGGAAGCGGCTCAGGGTAAACGGAGGCAATATCCCATCAAAAATCACAACTTCTATCTTTAGAAATCGTCGAATATACCGATGGTAACGACATGGAAAATTCAGATAAAATAAAGACAGGTATCATCGTTCTTATACTGCTTGCCTTGTTTGGCAGCTATTCAATTATAAAAGTCCAGAACGGTTCCGAAAGTCTGAATCCCCAATTTGTGTCAGACGAAGTTTCTGAACAAATAAAAAGTCTCGAAAAAATGCTCCGCATGGATCCAGACGACTACAAAACCAGAATAGCTTTAGCTCGCCTCTATGAACAGAGGGGGGATTATGAAAAAGCGCTGGAGCAAATGCAGCGCGCCATCGCAGATGCAAAAAAGGCAGGAGCCGATACGGCGACACTGTATGCTCTGTACAACGAAAAAGCATCCCTTCTTCTCAAACTTGGAAAAACAGACGAAGCCATGGAAGTGCTTACGTTGGCCAAAAAACTTCTGCCATCTAAACCGACAGCGTACAATAAAACCGGAAATATTTTTGACTCTAAAAACAAACCGGAAAAAGCAAAAAGCGAATATTTAACGGCACAAAAAAAAGATAAGAAAGATCCCGAGTCTTATAAAAATCTGGCTGCTCAAGAATTTAAAAAAGGCAATACGACAAAGGCGCTTGAATTGCTCAAGACAGCCGTGCGCGAAAACCCCACGAGTGCTAAAGCGTTTGAAAATCTTGGAGACGGATACATGCGCGCTGGCAAATACAAAGAAGCACGCGAGGCCTACCAGCGCTCCGCTGCTTTAGATCCCAAAAATGATTCCATCCAGCTAAAAATTGCACAAGCAGAATCCATGCTCGGCAATGAAAAGGGACGGCTTGCCGCTATCGATAAAGCTCTTTCCATCAATCCCAAAAACGCGCGCGCTCTGGAATTAAAAGGAGATGCTTTGCTTGCAGCGGGAGATAAAAAAGGAGCCCTGGAACATTACAATCGGGCGCTGGCGCAAAAATTTACCGATGGCGCTCTGCGCAAAAAGGCAGAGTCTTTGTATGCAGAACTCAATCCTCCTGCAATAAAACAAGAAAAAAACGGGAAACCAGAAATCAGTGGCAATGACAAAGAAACCGCTGAAAGCGTTGCGGGAACTGGCGGTTCCATGAATGCAGAAGAGTCGCTGGCAGGGGACCAGAAGGGTACTTCCGAAAAAGCAGAAGAATGGAAGAAAAAAGGGCTCGAAGAATTTAACCGCAAAGAATATGGCAAAGCGGTTGGATCTTTCCAGAAAGCCGTAGATCTCGATTCTGCCAATGCAGAATATCCTTATTATCTGGGCCGTGCTCTGGAAAAGGATGGAAAGCAGGAGCGCGCATTATCGCTTTTTGAGAAAAATGCTGTCGAGAAAAATCATGCCAAATCTGCTTTCTATGCAGGAAAAATTTTGTATGATAAGGGAGAATTTGCAAAGTCAGAGAAAATGTTTAAAATAGCTGTGGGAGCAGATCCCGCTTATGCGCTTGCCTGGTATGCTTTAGGTCTTGCCCGCGATAAACAGAACGATTACGACAAAGCCGAGGGTGCTTACCGCGAAAGTCTTAAAATCAATCCTGCCTATTACGACGCTCTGTTTAATCTTGGCATAAACTTAAAATTGCAGAAAAAATATTCCGAGTCTGCTGGAATCCTGACCAAAGCTCTTTCCGTAAAAGAAGGGGCAGATGTTCACTACCAGCTCGGAGAAGTATACTTAAAGCAGCAAAACCTTTCTGCGGCAGAAAAAAGTTTTCGCAGTGCTCTGTCCTTGAAAAAGGATCATTACGAAGCTCTCTTTAACCTTGCCCAGGTTTTAAGAAGGCAGGGGAATATTGCTGGCGCAGAGAGCATTTATGCAGAAATTCCAAAGTACTATCCTGAAGATGCTGCCTCCTGGTATTCTCTCGGAAAGCTTCGCGAAGAGACGGGAAATGAAAAAGGAGCAGAAGAAGCATACCAGAAAGCCATGCAGGTAAATCCGCAGTATTCAGCTGCTTATCTCAATCTTTCCTCCTTGTACCTTCGACAGAAAAATCCGGAGGAAGCGGTTGCGGTACTGAAGATAGCAGCAGAAAAATTTCCAAGATCAGGAGAGGTATGGTACAATCTTGGGAAGGCCCACCACGCGGGCGGCGCATTAACAGAATCCGAAAAAGCTCTAAGCGAATCCGTTCGATTAGAGCCGAATCAATTGTCGTATCTTCTGGCGTATGGACAGACCCTTGAAGATATAAAAAAGAATGATGAAGCCATTGCTGCCTACGAAAGTATTTTGAAAATAAAACCGGATCATGAGGCTGCTCTTGAAAAACTCGGCTTTCTGTATTACAGACATCGCAAGGATAACACAAAATCTCTGGCTCTGTTTAACAGACTCATTGAATTGTATCCGGGCAGCAGCAGAATTCAGGATTACCGGCAAATGAAAGAGGTGCTCACGCAGTGATACAGAAATGGATGCTCTTTACATTCCTTGCATTCGGGGGTGTATGGATGGCGCAGAACCAGCTTCCCGGAGAAGATCTTCCGGCAGAGAAGCCGGTGGAAGAAAATGCCAGCACCGAAATTCCGGAAACAGAAACCAAAGCGAAAAGCGGCGGGGCTGACGGTGTGACCGATAAATCATCTGTGGCAACAGAGCAGGCGCTTACCAAGGTTCAAAAGGCAATTCTTGTTTTACGGTTTGGAAATTCCCAGCAGGTTCGGGAAGTGCTCGGTGGCGTCCATAAACTGGAAGAAGCAGAGCAGCGAGAGCTGATTCCCTATCTGCGCGATTTGCTCCAATCCCGTGATCCTCTGGTGCAGAGAAAGGCTGCCGAAACGGTAGGATTTTTACCATTCCCGGATCTGGACGAAGGCGTAATTCCCCTGTTAGAATCCAAATCTGACCAGGTGTATTATGCAGCCCTGAATACGGTGGAGCGCAAAAAAATTTCTGCCGCCGGGCCTGTCTTGGGCAAACTATTTTCCGAAGCAGATTTTACCAAAAATAATAATCGAATTCCAGATTTAATCCGCGTTTCTGGAGAGATTGGCTATAAAGAATCCGAAGCTCTTCTGATCGAAAAATTGAAATCAGAAGAAACATTCTACGAGTTTCGTACTGCCATATTGAAATATCTGGGAGATACCAAACATGCGGCACCCGAAATGCTCGCCTATATGCGCGAGCTTGCGTTTAACAAAGAAGAAAGTATCAGCATAAGATCGTATGCCGTCTATGCTCTTGGAGTTCTTGAAGATGCAGAGGCAAAGACCGGATTGATAGAAATTATCCGAGATATAGATGCCATAGAAGATCCCGACGAAAAGACAAAATATACGCGATTGAGAATACAGGTTATGAAAGCTCTCGTTTTGCTCAAGGACGAGTCCGTTAAAAAGGAGCTCATGGATATGGCGCGAGACGACGATGTGCTTGCGAGGATTCGCGCCATTCGTCTTCTTGCCGATATTAAAGATCCCGATATTATTGAGTTGCTGGAGTTCAAGGCAAAATATGATTCATCGATCAAGGTTCAGGCAGAAGCTAAAAAGGCTCTTGGCAGCGAGTAGTTTGCTGCTTGGTTTATCTGCTGCGGCACAGGAATTTCCCTCCGCTGTTTTGGACAGATCCCAGGAAGCTTCTGCGCAGTCTCTGCTGCTTACCTATATGGGTAAGTACGGATCCTATTTTGTCTTCTATACAAAGGGCAGGGAGACTGTACTGCTGCGTTACAGAAAGAACCGGTTTGATTATTCGCGCGATTCTGTTTTTATGCAGACTGGTGCAGAGTATCGCGTCGCTTTTACGTACACGGGCGTTCGCAGCGAGTATCCTCCCGAGATAGAGCTGCCCATGCCTCCCGAAAAAGTGTTGCAGCCGGTTAAGCGGCCCATTCGCAAAATCCCTCCCGTCTATATGGGAGAATATATTTCCCATTCCAGCGCTGTATTGGAAACGCTTCGCTATTGAAGCTTGCAAAAAAGAGAAAAGCGAAACTTTTTGTCTTTTATTTATGGGAGGTGCGATTGCATCCATTGCTTTAGAGCGATGTGAGAATCTTCGCGTTCATACAGCAGGTAGTAACCGCTGCGCGCGTTTTCAAAAAAAACTACTTCCGCGTTGATCTCTTTTGAAATTTTTTCTAAGCTGGTTTTCCAGGCAGAGGGAGCGAGAATAAGTTTGTACCGGGGGGCCAGGCTTGATTTCCAGAATTCGCTTTGGATTTCCTCCGCAGACTGTACCAGCAGAACAGCACCGGTAAAGCCGCTCAGGTTTACCTTCTCGGTCTGAATTTCGCTAAGCGAATAAGATGGAATTATGGCGAAAGAATTACTTCCTTTTAATCCAAAGAAATTGTATTGCAGGCCTTTGTCAAATTCCAGTCTTTTCCATGCTGGCGATATTTCATTGTGGCGACGAAACAACGCATCCTGTCGTTTATTCCAGAGGTAGTCGTTCTGGCGACCCTGCAAACTAACGACAGAAAAGTCCCGCGAAAGATCAAGGGCCGCAGACTGCTGCATGGGTGCCTGGTAAAGGGACGGAAAAAGCGTAATGGCGGCTTTGCTCTCTGGCAAAAAAATCAAACTTTCCTTCGTCTCCCTTGCATCTGCCGTTAATCCCGTTAGCTCCAGAAAGGCACCGTTGTGCTGCGGTTCTATCCAGGGTTTAGAGATTGTAGCCGAAACTGCCAGAAGAAAGAGGGCCATGCGCATGCAGCCTGTTTGCGCGCTTCCAGTATTATGTCACTTTATTTTCAGCCAAGGCCGACAGCGTTCAGCGTAACATAGGTGAGCCACGAGAGCAGCCATGCGAGCGCAGTCATGTAGAAAAAAAGAGCAAGGGCGTAGCGCAGCGAAGCTGTCTCCTGGCGAACCGTTACGAGCGTAGCCACGCATTGGGCAGACAGGGCAAAAAACACGATGAGTGCCATGGCCGATGCCGGGCTGTGGCTTTTTTCCGCAGCCAGTTTTTCAGACAGGGAGGAGAATTCGTCGGCGGTGGCCTCGGATTCATACAAAATGCCGAGAGTGGACACGAGCAGTTCGCGGGCAGGAAAAGCCGCGACAATTCCTATTGTCGTTTTCCAGTCAAAATCCATTGGCGCAAAAACTGGTTGAACAAACTTGCCTGCCCGGCCCAAGTAGCTTTGCTCAAGCTGTGCAGCAGCAGTTGCATTTTGCGCACGTGGGAAATAGCTGAGGGACCAGATAATAATGGAAAAGATAAAAATAATTGTACCGGCCTGTTTTAGAAAATCCCTGCCGGCTTCTGTCATTCTGTCGTATACAGAGCGAAGGTTGGGAATTCTGTAATCCGGCATTTCCAGTAGAAAAGGTGTTGGCGAAGGTTGCAGGAATTTTTTCCCGATGATCCAGGCAACGGGCAGTGTGAGCAGAGCTCCCAGCGAGTTCATCAGCAGAAAGGTAAAGGCTGCCGCCGCATTGCCATACACGGGTTGAATAAACGCAGAGATAAAAAGCATATATACGGGAAGGCGCGAGGCGCAGGAAACCAGTGGAACCGTGAGGATGGTTGCGATTCTTGCCGTTCGGTTTGGTATGGTGCGCGCCGCCATGATTCCCGGAATAGAGCAGGCAAAACCGGAGAGCATGGGGATAAAGGATTTCCCGCTGAGTCCGCTCCAGGAGACAAATTTATCGGTGAGATACGAGGCGCGGGAAAGGTAGCCCGATTCTTCGAGAACGGCAATAAACGCGAACAGAATGACGATTTGCGGGAGGAAGACGAGAACGGAACCCGCTCCACCAATAATTCCATCGACGACGAGATCGTGAAACATGGGCAACCGCGAGAGAAGGGCAGATGCCCCCTGCTGCAGCAAGGCAATGCCGGATTCAATGAGCCCCATGAGAGGAGCCGACCATGTATAAATGGCTTCAAAAAGGACAGTAAAAATACCAAGAAAAATGACTGGTCCAAAAATTCTGCTCATGAGAATTTTATCCATTTTCGATGTAAGCGTTTTTTTATCTGGTTTGTCCAATGTTACGGATTGTTCTACAATGGAATCTATCCATGCGTAACGCCTGCGGACCGATTCTGCATATCCATTCTGCGATGCTTTCTGCCCGGCAATTTTTTCCAGGGCGGAGAGTACCTCCTTTCTTTTCTCTGGATATAAAGGGTCGAGCTGGTTGTGCCACTTATTTTGGTTGCGTCGCTGTCGGTGCCACTTGCTTGGATTTAAAAGGTCGAGCTGGTTGTGCCACTTATTTTGGTTGCGTCGCTGTCGGCGCCACTTGCCTGGATTTAAAGGGTCGAGCTGGTTGTGCCACTTATTCTGGCTGCGTCGCTGTCGGCGCCACTTCCCTGGATATAAAAGGCCGACATGGTTGTGCCACAGTTCCAGAATTTCTTTTTTTGTTTTCGGCTCTCCCGATAAGAGCATGAATATTTCTGCGGGGTGCATGGCAGTACCTGCAGCCTGCAAAATTTCCTGTGCGGTGGCAATGGCTATAGCATCTTCTTTGCTATAAAAATCGGGAACGGTTTGTTTATATTTCTGCCTGGCGACATTTACAATAGCCGTAAAAATCTGTTCGCGGACTTCCAAAGGGTTGCCGGCAGAGTCGATAAAAGAAATTCCCGAAAGCCTGGAGAGTTTTTGTAAGTCGATCTGTTTTCCGTTGGCACGGGCTTCAAGTGTTTTTGAGAGGACGGCTATGACCGGCTTTCCGGATTCTGCTACCTGCGTTAATAGATAGAGATTTCTGGCAAGGGCCAGAGAATCTGCCACAAACAGAATTACATCCGCAGTAAGTCCTGTTCGGCCTGTGAGAAAATCGCTGGTGACCATTTCTTCGGCAGAAACGGCGCTTAACGAATATGTGCCGGGCAGGTCATAAAAGGAAAACG
Source organism: Caldithrix sp. (assembly GCA_020722745.1). GTDB lineage: Bacteria > Spirochaetota > Leptospiria > Turneriellales > Turneriellaceae > DYKF01. The sequence goes on along the minus strand of DYKF01000079.1, from coordinate 1,188 downwards.
AATTGTCTTTCCATTGTGCATGGCCGATTTTTTTTTCCACGGTGATTCCGGGATAATTGGCCACTCGCTCGCGCGAACCACTGAGCAAATTAAAAAGAGAAGTTTTTCCTGCGTTGGGATTGCCTGTAAGAGCAACGGTAATGTTCATGCCTGTTTTCCTGTTTGAATAAGGATATTTTCAGAATCACTTTTGCGAAGGGAAATAGAATAATCGAGAATGCGCACTTCCATGGGGTCGCCTAAGGGAGCAAAGCCAGTGACGGTAATTTTTTCTCCCTGTACAAAACCCATTTCCAGGATGCGCATGTCGTGCAGGTTTTCCGTTTTTATGGATTGAATGGTTCCGGTTTCACGTAGTTTCATGTCTGACAGCTTTACTTTCATTTTTTACCTCACAGGAACTGCATTTTGCGGCCGGTTTGGCTGCAAATAAAAAAGGCACAGAAAGAGCAGACATACCAATGACGACAAAGGTTAACAATGCATCCATAACGATAGTATAATCAATCGCACCATTTTTGACCAAAAAAAATGAGAATAATTATCAGTAAACAAAAAAAACGGATTGTGAGACGGTATTAATAGATATGGAAAGATTATCAAGGAAACGAAACATTGTTCAGTTGATGGGGCGGGTAGCAGAAGCGCCAGAGCCCATGGAGAATTCTGGACGCCTGTATGCCTTTATTGCGCTGCTGGTCTCCTGGGGAGAAAGAACAGAAAAGATCCGAATCGAGCTCAGGGAAGAGTTGGCTCTTCAGTGCAGGCATCTCCGGGTGGGGAGTATTGTTCTCGTAAAGGCTACTCTGTTTACGACGGAAGGCTGTTTGCGGCTTAGAGCCATTTCTCTGCTCGTATTACCTCCGCAAGAAACTGGTTTTCCGCAGGAGTCGTAATTGGCAGGCGGGTTTGTGGAGTATCTTATTCGGGCTCACCCCAAGTCTTCTCGCAGAAAAGTGGAACTGCGCGATGGCGTATACCATGTCTGGATTCATTCTGCTCCCGAAAAGGGAAACGCAAACGACGAAATTCTTGCCGTGTTTGCAGAGTATCTCAGCGTACCTCGTTCCAGGCTGTTGCTGGTATCGGGCGCGAGGGGGCGCAGTAAAAAAATACTGCTTAAAGATTGAATACTTACTTAGGTAACCTCTGAACGTGCAACGAGCCGCAGGCAAAAAGTCCCTCCGT
>DYKF01000340.1 GCA_020722745.1 Caldithrix sp. | reverse complement strand
CGCGAAATAATCCTGTTCGATATACCGATCCATCGGGACACATGGAAACAGAAGGTTGCGGCGAAGATGGGAAGGAAAAATGCCATGCCTCTGATTTAGAAATTGCTAGAAATGCTCAACATCTGGCAAGCTTATTATATGATCCAACCGGGAAGAAACAAAAGCGAAATGCAAAAATTGCTGAGACTATTTTTGGTGGTACAGAACTGTTGGCAAGCGTTCTTTTTGAGCCAGCGGATTGGGCGATGACGCTATATGATTGTGCGAATGGGGACTGTAGTGTTCTTGCGCTCATTTTTATGGTTACTCCGGTGCTTTCTGGCAAGACGGGTGGCGTTGCCGATGATGCAATACAAACATTCTGGAAAAGCGAGTTCGTTAAATACCCTAATTCACCATATGCGATTCTTGGCTATTCTGAAGATGCGTATCAAGAAATTGGTCGAGGACTCCAGGGCACCTTCTTGTGGTCTAGCAAGTATGGTGAGTACGTAAGTGAGTTTGGAAGGGATGCTTTTTGGAAAAATATAAATGAGCCATTTGTGAGAGAAGTAATCGACCAGGGAAAAGATGTTTTCTTGGCTACACCACTCTCACGCATTCTTGCTGATGGAGCGGGTGTCGCAAGTGATAAGGCGAGATTTGCTTTCAGAGAAATTCAAATGCTTCTTACTGCTGGTTATACACCAAGTGGTTCATGGTTAATTGCACCATCTGTACCTTGAAATGGACATCTTCATGAGAAGTTCTTATTCGACACAATACTCGGATGCGTTATTAAGCCACTTTTCTTATTTAACTAAGAAATTTGGTTATTCTTATAATCATGATGGAAATTACTTCAGTAAAGGAGATATAAGGGTATATGTGAACTTTGAGCCACATACTGTTTCAGTTGAATATTGGTTAGTTACTGAGCCGGAATTTACTAAACTTCCAATTTCATGGTTCCTTGGAATGATGCAAAAGGAAAAACAACCAAACATCGAAGATAAAATATCCGTCGAACAGACTATTTCAGCATATGCGATTTTCTTTGAAGATAAGATAGATGAGATATCAAAAATGTTGCCAGAAATTCTTTTGCCGGCACTAAAATTACTCCTTTCTACCAGTTTGGCAATAACAAAACTCTCAAAAGAGGATTTATTGAAAGCGGATGATTTTAGAAAAATAAACGAGTATATTAAGATCAAAGACCCTTCATGGAACTTCTAGTCGCACATTTTCGCTAAAGGGATAAATTGTGACGGCCTCGGACGCCAGACCAGCACGGTGACAAACGGCGTGACGGTGACATCCACGTTCGATGCCTACGGCCGCGTCCTCACGCAAACCATGCCAGGCGAGACTGTCCATAAAACCACCACCACTTACGATGCGCTTGGCCGCCCGTTGACCGTCACTGCGCCTGATACGACCCAGACCACTTATACCTACGATGGCTTGACCACCAGCGTAACGGACGCGAAGAATCACTCGCACACCACCGTGACCGACATCCTGGGGCGGACTCTGTCTGTCACTCCCCCCACGGGTCCCGCGGTGACGTTCACCTACGACCCGCTCGGCAATATGTTGACAGCCGAACGCGGCGGTGCGACCATGTCCCTGACCTACGACAAGGCGGGCCGCAAGTTGACCATGGACGATCCCGACATGGGCAATTGGAGTTACGTCTACGACGCGCT
>DYKF01000078.1:9011-11292 GCA_020722745.1 Caldithrix sp. | reverse complement strand
TGCTGAGCCTGTCGAAGCATCGAGGGGAAGGCAAACTTTTTCAGAGCTTACTTTGCTTTTCAAACAAAATCCCCTAAAAATCTGTCAGATATCTCTCCGGGTTGCATATTTTAACCCGCAAAACAGATTGACAAACGTACGATATATGCCAGACTGCACACATTATGATAACAGGATATTGGCCCTATCTGATACATTTTGGAATCGCAGCTGCCTTTGTGGCTTTTTTGCTGTTCCTCACGACTAAAATCAAACCGGCAAATTCTGACAAGGCAGAAAAATATCCGGATACGTTTGAATGCGGTGTGCCGAGAAAAGGCGATGCGCGCGGAATGTTCAACGTCCGCTTCTATATAGTTGCGGTAATGTTCATCATCTTTGATGTCGAAGCCGTGTTTCTGTTTCCATGGGCCGTGTCTTTTTTTGATTACAAGGCTACCGGTCTTGGATTGTTTGTTCTAGCAGAAATGGCCGTGTTTCTGATTATCCTGCTTGTAGGCTATTTTTATATGATCCGCAAGGGTGCCCTGCAATGGGAAGACCCGGAATAGAATTAAGGAGAATCCATGTTTAAGCAAAGACCCGATCTCAATTCATCCCATGTAAAGGCAGAGGCGGGGCCCCGCAAAGAAATGTACGATCAGGCTTTTATGGTTGGCACACTCGAAGATTTTCTGCGCTGGGGCCAGTCTTACAGCCTCTGGACGTATCCATTCGCAACCGCCTGCTGCGGTATTGAATACATGGCTGTTGCTGCTGCCGATTACGACATTGCACGTTTTGGAGCAGAACGTCCTTCCTTTTCTCCACGCCAGGCTGATCTCATCATGGTGCTGGGCACCATCACCTATAAAATGGCTCCCGTTCTCCGCCATGTCTACAAGCAGCTCGCAGAGCCCCGCTATGTCATTTCTGTGGGGGCCTGTGCATCTTCCGGAGGAATGTTTCACAGCTATTCTGTATTGCAGGGCGTAGACAGAATTATTCCCGTAGATGCCTATGTACCGGGTTGCCCACCGCGTCCGGAGGGAATGCTGCAGGCTCTTCAAATGGTTCGCGAAAAAGTAAAAAAGCAGTCGTTTGAAGAGCGGCGCGCAGAAGTAAAACAGAAAATTATCGAGATGAACGAGAAAAACAAAGCTCTCGTGGTAGAATAATGATAGCGTCTATTCTTTTCGGAGGCATTGCTCCGGCGTGGCTCTGGGAAGGATTCCTTGGAGTTATTGTTCTGCTTCTGGTGGCAGATCTCCTGTTGTTTCACAAGGAGGCCCACGAAGTGAAAACCAAAGAGGCCATTCTCGTTACGTCTTTCTGGATTTCTCTGGCAGTCGGTTTTAACCTGTGGTTTGGGTTCACGTTTGGCTACAAGGCAGGAATGGAGTTTTTGACAGGCTACTTAATCGAAAAAAGCCTGAGTCTGGACAATATTTTTGTCATGTACCTTGTATTTTCGTCCCTCAAGATTCCTGCGTCCCACCAGCACAGGGTTCTTTTCTGGGGTATTTTTGGGGCCATTATTTTTCGCGGGATCATAATTCTTGCGGGAGCATCACTGGTTACGCATTTCCACTGGGTTCTCTACATCTTTGGGGCCATTCTGTTGTACTCTGCTTGGAAATTTATCCAGGAAGAAGTAGAAGAAATAGATGCCCAGCACCACTGGGCCGTTAAAGTCCTTTCCCGTTTTATCCGCGTTTCGCCCAAAATTCATGGACAGCGCTTTTTTGTGAAAGAAAACGGCCAAATCATGGTCACGCCACTGCTCGTGGGGCTCGTTCTTGTAGAAGTGAGCGACATCATTTTTGCGGTAGACTCCATACCTGCCGTATTTGCCATCACTACGGATCCTTTTATTGCCTTCTCGTCGAATATTATGGCCATTCTTGGTCTACGCGCGCTGTATTTTGTGATAGCCGTCTGGGTAAAAGATTTGCGCTATCTCAAGCCAGGTCTCGCGGTTCTGTTAGGATTCGTTGGTCTAAAAATGATTGTCGAGGATCTTTTTCATATTCCCATCTGGGTTTCTCTGCTCGTCATCATCGCGATTCTGACCACAGCCACGGCAGGTTCCTGGTATGCCAATAAAATGGATGAATTAAAGGGTAGGGGAAAGCAAAAGTAGTTATCTCGATACAAATCCGTCTTCGACGGATTCACTCGAGGTAAACTCTCTCGATACGCTTCACTACAACTTCGTCCACTCCGTGACGGTGTCAACTCAAACCCTTGGATGCTATTAAGCTTTCGCCAGAAAAATCTTTCTACCCCCTTCCTTTCGATA
>DYKF01000078.1:0-8911 GCA_020722745.1 Caldithrix sp. | reverse complement strand
CGCTTCGCTACTCAAGGTAAACTCTTTCGATACGCTTCGCTACTCAAGGTAAACTCTTTCGATACGCTTCGCTACTCAAGGTAAACTACCCTAATCTTCGCCAGGAACGGCCCAATCTTAAACGGGATTTTTAAGGGCGAAGCCCTTAAAGCCACCGGCAGGTGGGGGGAACGACCGCACTCAAACAAGAATAATATCACAAAAAAAATAAATCGCAATATGACAAGAACAATGCAACCAACGCAGTTGAAAGGACAAAGAACGACAAGCCACTACGGCAAAAAAATAATCCACTTTAACGAAAATCTCAACCTCCCCACCATCAATCGTTCCTGAACCCAGACGCTACGCCAACAAGCGGCTCGGTTAAAAGCTTAAAAAATAGACAAGGTGTACACAGTCCGTATAAAGAATACACAGCAAAAGCTTTTTATCCACGAATTACTGTAAAAATCATGACAAAATAATGACAATACCAATAAAAAATATTCAAATAAAAATTTGCTTTTTTGCTCGTTGAATATATTTTTTTTCTTTACAGCTCCAGTCGTTGCTGTAAGGTCAACTATCCAAAAAATTTAGGAGGAATGAATGGCAAGAGTCGTAGTAATGGGTGCCGGTATTTCCGGACACACCGCATCAACCCGCCTTAGAAGCTTTTTACCCAAAAAGCACGAGGTGGTAGTCGTTTCGCCCAATCCCCAGTGGAACTGGGTTCCGTCCAATGTCTGGGTAGGCGTTGGCACGTTAGAGGTTAAAGATGTGCTGTTTGACCTTGCTCCCGTTTACAAAAAAGCCGGGATCGTGTTTAAGCAGGCAAAAGTAATCAGCATTCACCCCGAGGGAGACAAAGACTCCTCTTCACCGTATATCAGCGTTGAATACACAGAAGCAGGAAAAGTGGGCCATATTGAGAAAGTTACTTATGACTATCTCGTTAACTCCACAGGTCCAAAACTCAACTTTGCAGCTACTCCGGGTCTTGGTCCAGAAGGTCACAGCCACTCTATTTGCTGGGCAAGTCACGCTGAGCATGCTCAAAAAGACTTTTTAGCAGCGATCGAAAGAATGAAAAAGGGACAAAAGCAGACATTCCTGATTGGCATGGGCCATGGTATGGCTACTTGCCAGGGTGCAGCTTTTGAGTATATCTTTAACGTAGAATTTGAAATTCGCCGCAGAGGTCTTCGCGATCTCGCCAATATCGTATACCTTACAAATGAATACGAAGTAGGTGATTTTGGGATGGGGGGTATGCACCTGCGCCGTGGTGGATACTATACTCACAGCAAAATTTTTGCTGAGTCTTTCTACACAGAAAAAGGGATCAAAATGATTACTCGTGCCCACGTTACAAAAGTGGAGGCAGGCGTAGCTCATTATGTAAACCTCGCTGACGAAGAGCACAAAATTGAATTTGACTTCGCTATGCTGATTCCACCGTTTGCCGGTGTTGGCCTTACCGCTTTTAACAAGTCTGGAAAGGAAATTAAAGACACTCTCTTTGCTCCTAACGGCATGATGAAAGTGGATGCAGACTACACTCCGAAAGCGTATGAAGAGTGGAAAGCGGCAGACTGGCCAAAATTCTACCAGAACCAGGCATACAAAAACATTTTTGCAGTTGGGATTGCGTTTGCTCCGCCTCACTTTATTTCCAAGCCAATGAAGAACAGTGCAGGTACCATGATCAATCCGACTCCTCCCCGCACTGGAATGCCATCTGGCGTTATGGCTTTAGCGGTAGCCAAGACGGTTGCTTCTATCATAAAGCATGGTGGCGATCAATCCAAGGCAACTTTTTACAGTGCTTCCATGGCGGATATCGGGGCTGCCTGCGTTGCTTCTGCCGGTAAGAAATTCTTTACGGGTCGGGCTGCTGGTATCACTTTGCATCCGATCGTTCCCGACTACGATAGATATCCAGTCTTTGGTCGCGATCCCAAATTGACCACTGGTGAAATAGGTCTGGGCGCCCACTGGATCAAGATTGTTATCCACCACATGTTTATCTGGAAAGCAAAACTGAAACCAGGTTGGACGTTGCTGCCGGAATAGGTTAAAGGAAACATAAGGAGTTAATTATGGCAAGAGGAAAAAAACCCAATTTAGCTGCAAAAGAAGAAGAGATTCTTCCTTACACGCAGGCGTACTATACCGCTCTGCCAACCGGAACCATTAAATGGATTCGCGGTTGTATTGTATGGCAACTAATTCGCTTTATCGTCGTGAACTCTCGCATGATAAGCATGATCGGAAAGTCTCACCCGCATCCGCATAAGCCGGGTGTCCACTAACAGGTTGCTCAAAACCAGCAACCTGTTTTTAAAGGGGGCTTAGGCCCCCTTTTTGTATGTCTTGAGGACGCGTCTGGACCGCTGTGATTTTTGAGGCAGAGTTGCCTCTGTTTCGCAATTTGCCCCTGGCAGGAATCGAACCTGCGCACCTGGCTCCGGAGGCCAGTGCTCTATCCACTGAGCTACAGGGGCTTTGATTTTTAAAGAATGTGAAAAACCACTGCCTGCTAACATCGACAGGTGAATGTAAGTAGAGAAAAGAGAGACAGGGCGTCAATGGGATTTCTGTTCGTTGGATGGCGCAGGAGTAGGCTGCGATGCTTTCTGTGCTTTCTCGAGTGCCTTTTTTTCGGCTTCCAGTTCTTTCATGTATTCCTCGTATCTGCCGGTTTCGCGCAAAATAAAGACGAGTTGTTGCTCTGATTTTTCTTTCGGTAAAATCTGAACAATCTGCCTGGAAAAATCATTTCCCAGGTTTACTTTAAAGGGGCGTTTTAGCGTGCGGTTTTTTTCGTCTACCAAAATTTCAATTTCTGGCGTCATCCACGTATTGCCAAAGGCAGTAAAGCGCGCCATTTCTCCAAAATTGGTTTTCACGAGCTGGTTTTTCTGGTAAAAAATTTCACCTTTCGTTAAAAAAGGGCCCATAAATCTAATAAAACGGGAAAGAATTTCGTATTCGAAAGCCCGCGATGTCTCTTCTATGGATTTGGCCAGTGCCTGGGTCATACCGAGGCCCTTGTCATGTTTGTACGGGCGGGGAAGGGCCACCGCTTCCAGAAAATCTACGATGGCGATTATTTTGGGAAGCAATGGCAGACGGTTGTAGGGGAGCGTGGTCGGGTATCCGTTTTCATCGTACCGCTCGTGGTGAAACAGAATTCCCTGCTTAACCTGATCCGAGACGGGGAGAGCTTTCATGAGTTCGTAACCTTTGTGGGGATGCATGCGCAAGGGCAGGGCTTCTTCGCGGGACAGCTCGTCTTTGCTCATTAGCAGTTCCCACGCGCTTACAGTTTGGCCTACGTCGTGCAGCATTCCAGAAAGGGCATTATCGACAATCTCCTTGTGAGGCAGGCGTTGTAAAATGCTGTAAGCCATAATCATGAGGGCAACGTTAACGTTATGGTTAACGAACCAGTCGTCCTCCTCCTGCGTGGTATTGAGAAGGTTAATATAAGAAAGTCGCGTAAATTTTGTTTTAGAAAGAAGGTCTTCTATAAACTGTATACAGAACGAAAGGTGATCGCGGTTCACCTGTTTATTGTCCCGAATATCGCGAAACATTTCCCGCGCATTGAGCTGCCCCCACTGGAGCACTTTGGGATCAAACAGGGGGGTACGCGTCTGCGATTAGGCGAGGGGAATTTTAAAATAAAATACAGGAGCTTTTGCCGCTAAGGCGCTGATCATGGAGGCATTTAGTTTAGTGGCTTTTTTGGCAACAACATTCCCTTGGTCATCTACCAGAGGATACGCCAGTGCCATGCCTTCTTTTAATTGTTCCACTTTGACTTCTTTGGTTTCGTGTGTGGTGCTAAGATCCGAAGCAAAGTCCATGGAACTACAATTCCGCTGTGTGCCTTAGATTTTCAAGAACAATTTTTGCAAATCACTTCTTCCGGCAACCACGCCAAAGCTAAGCGTGTTGGGCTTATTATATGCGATGTTTTTTCCATGCAAATCGCTGAACGAAAGCCCGGCAAAGTGAACGACAGCGTTGCCGCCGGCAATATCCCATTCATTTTTATTTTCGCGAGAGATTACGAGATTGCACTGGCCTGCAGCAAGGCGTCCAAGTTTGTTTGCAATAGAGCCAACTCTGCGGACGGTGCCGCCGGGAAACCCGTTCTCAAAATCAGGAAAATGTCCTTTGCGCGTTTCCGAGCGGGATACGCAGATATCCACTGGCCCGGTTAGTGTATCTCCAGGCTGGTTTGTTTCCAGCGGGATACCGGACCCTGCCAGAATATAAAAATTATCAAACGGGGAATGGACAATGCCGAGTGCGGGAATTCCATCGATGGCGAGAGCCAGAGAAACAGCAAACTCTCCATTGCCGTCTACAAATTCTTTCGTTCCGTCGATCGGGTCAAGAATCCAGAGGCGACGTGCGTTCGCTCGGTCGGGAAAGCGATCCGTGAGATCGCTTTCCTCTTCTGTCAATACAGAATCGGATGGAAAGTGTTGGAGCAGGTAGGAGAGAATGATTTCATTTGCAGCAAAATCCGCTTCGGTAACAGGAGAACCGCCTTCTTTTTCCTGTACATGAAATTTTTGTGCATCGTGAATTTTCATAATTTCACGGCCCGCCCGCAGCACGGCCAGGAGTCCAATTTCTTTCTCGAGGTGCAGGTTTATGAAAGATGGCTGGTTCATGAGAGATTTTTTTTGAGCTCTATGGCAAGCCCGGGATCGCCCATGATAAACAGGTGAGCTCCCCGGATGCCAAGCCTGCGTATGTCCGCTATCATTGTCTTCATGTATTCAATCCCAACTTTTTCCATAGCCTCTTTGCCGCGCGGCTCGGCTTCACGCATCGCATTGAGAAGGTTGCCGGGAACTTTTATCCCGAATTTATTTTTCATGCGTTCGAGCTGTTTTACAGAAACGGGGATTCTTAAGCCTGGCAAAACAGGAAACGAATGTCCAAATTTATTTACTATTTTAAGATAAAACTCTTCAAATATTTTTGCATCAAAGATCATTTGCGTAATAGAAAAGTGGGCTCCTGCTTCAATTTTTTTGGCAAGATACTCTATCGACTCCGCTCCTGGATCCTCTGGATAGGACGCAACGCCAATACAGAATCGGGTGGGCATACCCTTGCGATAGGGGCCTTCCGGATCAAAGTTTTTGCGAACGAGATATTCCCCGCGATTCATGGCGGCAATTTGTTCCACCAGCTCATAAGCATACTGGTGTCCGTTGGGGGCAGGCGTAAAAGTGGCATCGATTCCATCCGGTGAATCTCCGCGCAGAGCGAGAATATTGTGAATTCCAAAATAGTGGTGATCAATGAGTTGATTTTCAATATCCTCTCGGCTGACGTTGCGCACGGTGAAATGAGCGATGGCGGTCAGATTTTCGTGGCTGGATGCATAGTGGGCAATCGGGAGAGTGCCGCCTCGCAGCGAACCACCGGCACCGTGGGTTACGGAAATAAAATGAAATCCTGCTTCTTTGAGGCGGCGAATATTTTCAAAAACTTCAGTAAAGTCGGTTCCATTGCGGGGAGGAATAATTTCGGCAGAAAAGCTGAAGTCGTTCTGGTGGAGAATATCTAACACGGATTGTGGCACACAGCATTGCTTTTATCCTGCGACCACTTGTCAACGATTGTGCTTGTCTCTTGCATGTCAAACTCCAGAAAGGGTTATGACAAAAACGGGGACAGTTCTCATTAGCGGGGGTTCGCAGGGCATTGGAGAATCTCTGGCGCGCCGGTTTGCTCTGGCCGGTTACAGAGTAGGGATCACGGGAAGAAGCCAGGATAAACTGCAGACGGTTACTGAGTCGCTACCGGGAGATGGCCACTTTTCCCTGCAGGGAGATATGCTAACGGACTCCTTTTATGACAGGCTTGAGCAGGCGCTAATGGAGAAATGCCCGGATGGAATCGATATTCTCATCAATAATGCAGGGATAAATCACATTGGAAAAATTGAAGAAATCAAGGCAAAGTCGTTGCGTGAAGTTCTCGAAATTAATGTGGTCGCGGTTGCTCGCTTCACGCAGACCGCGCTTCCTTTCTTAAAAAAAGGAAAACAAAAGAAGATTATAAATGTATCGAGCATAGTTGGCGTAATGGGAGTTCCGGGGCGCAGCGTTTATTCTGCTTCTAAATATGCACTCGAGGGATTATCCGCTGCATGGGCCAACGAGCTGCAGAAAGATGGAATATCCGTACAGGTGATTCGCCCTGCGGGAGTTTCTACCGGGTTTCACCATAATACGCAAACAGATGGGAGCACACCTAAATCGAGCGTTTCGGTGAAAACGCCAGAGGAGATAGCGGAAGAAGTCTTTAAGCTTTCCCGCTCGCGCCGGTATTCCGTGGCTCCCGGTTTAAAGAATGCTTTTTACCAGTGGCTGGCCCGTTTTGCTCCCGCTTTGCTCAATTCTGGTTTGAGATCGCGGTTTGAAAAAGCGAAATGACTGGTTGATCTGCACGATATCCACTCAATTCCATTATTTTAACGCCGAAGTAGACGAGATGGTTTCGCCATCAGAGTCCGATTCTTATTCCTCTACGCGAGGAATTACTACAATGTCCACGCGGCGGTTCAGGGCCCGGTTGGTAGCACTCGAGTTGGGTAAAACAGGCTGGTATTGTCCAGCGCCCACGGCCATAAAACGCGATGCATCGTGGCTGGTATTTTTGAGCAGGCGGGCGAGTACGGCCAAAGCTCTCTCTGAAGAAAGCTGCCAGTTGTCGCGGAACATGGCATTGGAAATTGGAACGTCGTCGGTGTGGCCAATTACCTGAATATCATTTTGAGGATACTGGGCCAGAATAGAAGAAATGCGGTCTAAAATTTCCTCTGTCTTTTTGTCTTTAAGAGAAGCCGAGCCAGAGGCGAATAGAATTTTATTATCTACGTTGATGATAAGTTTATTGCGAAATTTCTTGAGGCGGATGTCACCCAGGCGGATTTCTTCGGAAAGTTTTTCTTCGAGATTCTTTGCCTGGTCAGAGAGCTGGTCCAGTTTTTTCTGTTGCTCCGCCGTGACGGCGTGCAGCTTTTTTAGTTCCTCCTCTGTTTTAGCTTTTTCTTCCCTGCACTGAGAGAGTTCAGTGCGAAGCCTGTTGAGTTCGCTTTGCAGCCCCTGCTCAATTTTGGCGTGCTTGTCCTGAAGGCTGCTGATTGCTGCTTCGTGTTCGCGGCGCGTTTTTTCGAGCTCGGATCGCAGGGCAGAAATTTCTGCCAGCAAGGAGTCCTGTGCTTTCTTATGATTTTCTTCGAGAGTCTTTATCTGCGTGTTAGAGTCTTCGGAAAGAATTTTGAGCCTGTTTTCGTAGTCAGATAACCGGGATTTGCACAAGCGCTCGTCCTCTTCTTTTTGTTTCTTCAAGTTTTCGAGTTCTGTCGTGAGACGCCCAATGTGGAATTCGCGGTTCGATATTTCCTCTGCGTTTTTTTGATCTGCCTCATTTTTCAGAGACTGCAGTTCGCGGTGTTCTTTGCGCAGCGTTGCGAGATCGGCTTCGAGAGATGCAATGCGGCTGTTCAACTTGAGGCGCTCCTCGACAAAGCGCTGGTTCAAGTGTTTGTTTTCCAGCTCTAGGGCGTATTTTTCGTTATAGAGCTCGCGGTATTCTGCATGGGAATAATAAATTTCTGCGTGCAATGCTGCAGCGGCAAAAAGCAACAGGGAGGGTATCAGTTGTTTCATGGTTGTACCTCTACCGCCTTCCAGGCCGCCGTATCATTCTCGTAGCGTGCTTTCGCGTTTGAGAGATCTTTCTCGCGGGCAGCCAGATAGGAAACATAGTCTTTGACTTTTATTTTCTCGCCCCGAGTGGCTGCTATTTCGGCTTTCCGCAAATCGAGACGCGCTATGGCAACGGCCATTTCTGCCCTGCGAAATTTTGTCTGAGAAACAGACATTTTGTATCGGGCCTGTGCCGCAATTACTTCGGGAGTTTCTTTGCCGCGCGGGACAGAATTTTCGAGCACAAGCGTTTCTGCTTTTTGTTGTTCTTCAAACGATTGTGCTTCCCTGATGCGGGCTAAGGCGTCGAGAACTTCGGTCTCGTTTGTTTGTATGGCTCCAGATTCTTCGGGCGTTAAATCGCGAAGGCTTTTGTCTGTTCTTCTGGGAGGAGAAGAGCAGGCAGCAAGGAACAGGGAGAGGAGCGCCGCAATAAAACGCATGCTGCTTAAAAGGCCCCTGGAAATGTACCAGAATCCTGCTGTTTGCTTTCGAGGCGGTCGATGCATTTGTCTATGGCGCGGAACAGGTCATCGATGACGATTGGCTTTAATACAAATTCTACGACGCCCAGATCGCTGGCTTCGTCAAAATTCTCTCCCTGGCCGTGAGCCGTGATGATGATGACCTGCGCGTTTCGGTTTATGAGTTTGATGCGCCGAGTCATTTCGAGCCCGTCTAGGACCGGCATGGCTATATCCGTTATAACGATATCCGGGCGGTGCTTGTCATAGAGATCGAGCCCCATGCGTCCGTTTTCTGCCAAATACAGTTCTTTTACTTTATAGCGAAGAATTTCCCCGAGTCCTTCACGGCTGTCTTCTTCGTCTTCTACATAGAGAAGGGTGTTTTTTTTTAACAGTTCTGCGTTCCTTAGATTGCCCATGGTAATGCTTTAAATATATTAAAAATCCTGTAAACTTCTTTTTATTGATTCCTTAGATTTACCTTCAATCTGAAGTCAAAGAAAGCCCTACCCGGGCAGGGCTTCCAGCCAAAAGAAATAATTGTAGTTACTCGTGAAAACCGATATATGGTAAACTTTCCAAAACCGTTTTCGACAAGCAAATAATATTATCGTTTGCTCCCCGATATTTGTATGGATGCGCGAATGGCCGCTCTTGGCCCTCCATGGCCGAAGTTTATCCTGACACGTAGTGGACAAAGTTGCGTGTGCA
>DYKF01000339.1 GCA_020722745.1 Caldithrix sp. | reverse complement strand
TAAACCGTGAGTATGAGACATAATCCGGCTGTTTTTGTTATCTACCAAGCGTTAAATATGAGACATAATGCGCATCAGCGGGGCTCTACTCCGAAGGGAGTAGAAAGCTTTTCCTGGCTAAAAGTAATGGGAGGAATATGCAATACGACATAGCTTTAAAGACTCTGCTTGAAACTGCCCTTGATTTTGTTCTGCTATCTTGAGATTGTCCCTATATCCAGTGCATGGAGCGCAGCGCAATAAGAAATGCACCTGCGAAGAGGGCGGCGGCTAGGTCGTCTAAGAGGATGCCCATGGCTCCCGGAACGTTCTGGAGCGATGACACCGGGTACGGTTTGACTATATCGAAGATACGGAACAATAGAAAGGCTGCCGCTAAGGCTGTCACGCTGATGCTTATAAAAGAGAGAGTGAGTGCCATTCCTGCGAATTCGTCCATTACTACGATGCCTGGGTCTTTGTTCCCCGTCGCGTCAGCGACCGCCCCACCTGCATATAACGTAAGTGCCGAGAACACGATGGCCAGAAGAATAAAATCTACTGCATTTGGCAGTGGTGAATAGATGGCTATGCTTACGGACAGGAATGCTGCCGCTATGGAGCCCATGGTTCCCGGTGCGAAGGGTATGAGTCCCGTGTAGAATCCCGTTGCGATAAATTCTTTAACGTTCATGGTTTATTTTGCGCATTTGCTTGAGCATTGCAAGTTTTATTCTTTATATAGTGCGAGAGGAAAGGGTAATTTTTTTTTTAGTTTGCCTTATGGTAGCCTCAGATTTTTCGAAATTTTGAAAAAATTAAATTTATTGCTTTAAATGCTGCGCGAGGAAATTATTTTTTAGAGTTTACCTTTCCATAGGGGGGCAGCAGCACGTGGTAGTTCCAGGCGAGGTATCTGGCTCCCGATAGGACCGTGATGATGACGGTTGCCAGCATGAGGTAGTACGGCCATGTTTTTGTGGTTTCGCTGCCTTCGGGTGCTGGTTTAATTGCCTGCACGATGAATATGATGAGAATGAGAATGATTGCCGTCATCTGGAACGCTGTTTTTGCTTTTGCCAGTCGCGTGGTTCTTAGTTCGCTTCCTTTTTGTATGGCCAGGTATCTCATGAGTGTTATGAGTAAGTCTCTTCCCACTATTACGAGTACCATCCATATTGGAATGAGCGGGTCTATGTAGAGGAACACTCCAAGTGCTGCTATGACGAGGAATTTATCTGCAAGCGGATCGAGGAATCTTCCGAGGGACGAGTCTTGTTTGAGTTTTCTTGCCAGGTATCCATCGAGAAAATCTGTTACGGATGCCAGGATGAATATTCCGAGTGCGATTGCTCGGCTCGTTGCTGTTGTTGAGAATACCAGGAAGTACAGGAATACCGGTATGAGTATGATTCTCACGATGGTCAGTAGGTTTGGCAGGGTGAACATTGGCCCAAAATTTTTTGCCCGCCCGCTTTTTCAAGCATTGTTTGTTCCGGTGTGTTTGATTTAGGCATTTTGTGTCTGAGGGGAATTATCCGCTTGTGCGTGTATTTGTTGACGGGATTTTAGTCTTATGGGGGCTCTCATTTTTCATTGACGTAGTATACAAAAAGCGATATTCGGATAATAGTAGTTAGGGGCATAAAAAAGGATAAAACATGAAAGATAGATTTAAGTAAGCTCTGAAAAAGTTTGCCTTCCCCTCGATGCTTCGACAGGCTCAG
>DYKF01000338.1 GCA_020722745.1 Caldithrix sp. | reverse complement strand
TCATGAAGCCGGACAGCATGATGGGGAACCTGGCAAATCCGCAAAGCTGGAATCTTTACTCTTATGTCAGAGGCAATCCGGTGAATTTTAGTGATCCGACAGGGCATCAGGGGGAACCGGATCCTACACAGGAAAAAGTTGTTGACCCCAATTATACTCCGCAAACCGGCGAACAAGCGGCGAATGAGGAAGTGAAAGAAGAAGAACCGCTGGAGACAGCAAAACAAGCAGAAGTAAAAGTCTATGTTGTAGAAGGGGGTTTGGGTCATGTTGCGATAAGCGTTTCCGTAGGAGGAGAAGAGCCGATTTGGTGGAGTTCTGGAGGGGATGTTCCAGAATATGGCGAGCAGGGTGCCGACATTGAAAGCAAGTTTATGACTAATTATCTTGAAAACGATCCAGATGTGACTGGAGTGACTGTTTATACAATCTCAACCGATCCTGAGGAAGCCTCTGCAGTAAAAGAACAAATTGAAAACAGAGTGATGAAGGCGGGAAAAGAGAGCGGAGTCAATATGCCCAAAGACATGTTTGCACACAAGCCTTATTATCATTGCAGCATATCGGTTGGCGATATTCTTTTCCAAAGCGGATTCCAGACCGCCGCCAACCCGCTACTCCTTACACCAACTACGGCATCATTCTACTTCGATCTGATTTCAGAAAAAAAAGAAACTTATGAGCCTAGGAGATAGTGAAATGCAAAATATAAAAGAATGGTTAAAGCTTGGAATATGGAAATCAATCAGCCAAGGTATTACAGGGTTGTTCTTGATTTTTTTATTACTGGTTTTGCTTCTTTTCTTATATGGCGGTTATTATATGCTAGGTACCGGCCGGGATGTATCGCCATATAATGACGCATATGCTCTTCATAACCAGCTATGGGCTTATGTTTACGATAATGGTTGCTTCCCAAAAGATGAAGAGGCCTTGAGCAAAGGGACCTCCAACTTGCTCCCGAACCAAAGAAGCGGCTATCCAAAAAGAAAACGCTGGCGTTATCGCCTCATTTCTGAGAACGAAAAAGAAACGGTGTATTTGCTTGTCATTGACGATAGTAGAGACTTATTTAAAGTGCTCACATATTATGGCGCGGAGGTCACAATATTGGGCAGGGCACAAATAATTGACGGGAAATGGGTTGACAAGGCTGAATTGTTTTGCAGGGGAGAGATCACAAATAGAGAATTTACTTACTTGCAAAAACAGTAATCATAGGGTTGTATCTTGTCTCTTGAATTCAGTGAAAGAATTTAACGCACCCTTCCGCCTTAGGGAAGGAGGTACCGCGACCACGGATCGGAGCTTTCCGCCTTCGGAACGGGGGGCTGCGACTTGGGAATGTACCTTATACGAGTATGGAATGTGGGATCGCAGTCTGCGGAAATGGGGTTTCCCAACTAAAGGAAGGAGACTCCTCAACCTGGGAATGCACCTGCCCGACTGCGGATCGGAGTTTCCACACTCCCCGGAGGCAGGGTCTTCGTCCTTCCTTCAAAGGAAAAGCCTCGAAGAGTTGTTCAGGACAGGTTCTAAGCTCATCCTTTGGTTCTTGGCTGGCTTCCGTCACCGCTCCATTTTTTCTTTAGTGAAACTTTGTGCTTAGGTGAGCACAGAAAGGATTTTCTCGTTTTCAGTCTGGCCTCTTGCTCATTGCATTGGAAAATGGCAATTTACACTTCATCAACACTAATGCCAAGCCAAGA
>DYKF01000337.1 GCA_020722745.1 Caldithrix sp. | reverse complement strand
TCTCGTTCCAACGCTCTGCGTTGGAACGCAACCTTGGACGCTCAGCGTCCCTAACCCCGGAGATTACTATGGGAAGAAGCCGCTATAAAATCTTTGACAATGCCTACCCCTACTTTCTGACGTGCACCATTGTCAATTGGCTCCCGCTCTTTTCCAATCCTCACCACGTCCAAATCATCTTCGACTCCCTCCGTTTCCTGCAGCAACACAATAGAATAGAACTCTATGCCTACGTAGTTATGGAGAACCACCTGCACTTGATCGCTTCCTCGGAAGATCTGGCCGGAGAAATCGCCAAGTTCAAGTCTTTCACTGCTCGCACGATTATCGATCAGCTATTAGAGACAAGGGCGGAGGCTATTCTTAAGAACTTGGCATTCTATAAAGCGCCACACAAAACCGATCGAGACTATCAGTTTTGGCAGGAAGGCAGCCATCCGCAGATGATTCAGAGTGAGGCCATGATGCGGCAAAAGATTGAATACATACACAACAATCCGATTCGTCGAGGGTACGTGGATCAAGCGGAACATTGGCGGTATTCCAGCGCACGAAATTATGCAGGTCAGGAAGGTATTTTGCAGATTACTCTCCCATGGTAAAGAAAAGTTCCTTTGCAAATAGCTTTCTGCTTTTCGATTTCTTCTTCTTGTCGTTCCAACGCTCTGCGTCTTCTCGCTCCCACGCAGAACATGAAAGCGAAAAGATAAAGAGGACTTTTGAGAAAGCATGATTTTCTACTGGAGTGCACCACACCTTCGAAACACGGCATATTCTGCAAACAGCCTTTTTCGCAACTGGTAAGTGTCAGCCTGAAGAGCGTGTCCCAGCCAGCCATTTAGAGACTGCTTAACTCTCTCCAAACCTATGGCGTTTTGCCCATAGGAGGCTTGTATGCCGCGCATGCGTCTCTTAAATCGCCGCACATTTTCCTTTTGCAGCAGCCTGAATTTTGCGAAAACACGGTAGCCAAGAAAAGGAATACCGTTGCTGGTAGGAAAGACATTCAATTTGTGCGGATGAATGGTCTCTGTTATCACCTTGGATGAATGCTCATATTGATTGAAAGGGAGGTAACAGTTCAGCCCCTGTCAAAAATGAATGTCATTCCGACCGAAGGGAGGAATCTTTACAGCGGGAACTTGGACATTTAGCAGATATTTCGCTATACAGATTTCTCGCTCCGCTCGAAATGACAACGGACCTGAACTGTTACAAAGGGAGAAAAGTCAAATCCTTGCACAAGCGAAGATAGAGCCGGAGTCGCTCCAGTTCATAGTCGGCCGCAAATAAAAGTGCGAGCTTCTTTTTACTTTTGCCGGTTTTGAGCAATAGATCATAAAAATTCAGAGCGGCATCATTCACCCGCTGCGCCAATACAAAACGCTGCGCCTTGGGAAACTTTTGCGTACAGGCGATAAGCCACTTTATGAAATCATAGGTCTTGACGAAGAGCGGCGATTCTTGCATAGAGAAGGGGCTCGAAGCTGTTAAACATTCAAGGATGACACGTCTTTTATCCCACAAATCAAAGCGCGGCGTTCAGACAGTTAGGCCGAAATGGGGGGCAAGCCCCCCATACCCCCCGAAAACAGAACACAGAAATCCAGAACCCAGAACACTACCGCGCGCGCGAGGAGGCCACCCGAAAACCGTAAGTGTCGACCCTGACGTCGGGAAGGTACCAGAGCCGAAGCGCGGCGCGGGAGTTGTACGGATCA
>DYKF01000336.1 GCA_020722745.1 Caldithrix sp. | reverse complement strand
TCCAGAGAAGGTTTTTGCGTCCTTTCACGGTTTAACAGGCAACCTGAATGTCTAAGTAACCTCTGAAAAATCCACGGAGGGACTTTTTCTAAGGTTACCTAAGGTTACCTAAAGATACTAAAGTAGTTCGCATTGGGGTAGTCATTTGGGGTGGTTATGCCGGTGGCCAGTATTTTAACGAAGGCTTTAAGGCAAACGTCCAGTCGCGTTTCTATAAAGATTATGGTTTTCTGGTAGACTTTGTCGTCCTGGACGACTTTGTCCCATCGCGCGATGCCTGGAAGTCAGATGAAATTGATCTGCTGTGGGTAACTGCAGATGCCTATACTACAGAAGTGGAAGCGCTGGCCGAGTACTTTAAGGCCGGTCGCGTAGATGCCGCCGTGGTCTGGAGTCCAGATGACGAAGATCTCGTTCAGAACGTTCCCGGTTCTTCTATTCTGCGCAATACCAAAAGCGCATCGCATATTATTGCCGACGGCTTTTTTGTGAAAGAAGAGTATCTCACCCAAAACCGTGAAATGTTGAAAAAGCTTGTCGAGGGTTGGCTTATTGGAGCTGTCGAAATCAACTCTTCGCCAGAGGCTAAAAATGGCCTCTGGGCCTTCTGGCTGGTTTTTAATTTTTTCCCATTGACAAACCATATTAATTGCCTTTTACTGTGCCGTATAAAATAAAGAAAAGGGAAGAAAAACTATGTGGAGAAAAATAGTTGCCGGGGATTTTGAGGATGCGGAAAAAGCGTATAATAACGGGGATTATAAAAAAGCTGCTTCCCTCTACCAAAAAGCTTGTAACGGGGGAAATGCAGTAGGGTGCTCTAATCTTGGGAATATGTACCATGACGGAGAGGGAGTAAGGCAGGATTATAAAAAAGCTGCTTCCCTCTACCAAAAAGCTTGCGATGGGGGAGATGCAACAGGGTGCTTTAATCTTGGGGTTATGTATAAAAACGGGGAGGGAGTGGATCAGGATTATAAAAAAGCTGTTTCCCTCTTCCAAAAAGCTTGCGATGGGGGAATTGCAGTAGGGTGCTTTAATCTTGGGGTTATGTATAAAAACGGGGAGGGAGTAAGGCAGGATGATAAAAAAGCTGCTTCCCTCTACCAAAAAGCTTGCGATGGGGGGGTTGCAACAGGGTGCTTTCATCTTGGGAATATGTACCATGACGGGGAGGGAGTAAGGCAGGATGATAAAAAAGCTGTTTCCCTCTACCAAAAAGCTTGCGATGGGGGAGATGCAACAGGGTGCTTTAATCTTGGGAATATGTATAAAAAGGGGGAGGGAGTAAGGCAGGATGATAAAAAAGCTGCTTCCCTCTACCAAAAAGCTTGCGATGGGGGGGTTGCAGTAGGGTGCTTTAATCTTGGGGTTATGTATAAAAACGGGGAGGGAGTAGATCAGGATTATAAAAAAGCTGCTTCCCTCTACCAAAAAGCTTGTGATATGGGAGACCAAGACGGCTGTGATGGCTATAAGGCATTGAATACTATCGGATACTGACTGGGGTTTTAATTCCCGGCCAAGGAGGGCCAAGAGCGGCCATTCGCGCATCCGTTTGCTGCGAAAACATACGTTTTCTACGCAAAATGCAGTGAATTTACCCTGAGCGGAGTCGAAGGGTCCATATACCGGCAGTAAGCTCTAAACGCGAAGCGAGCCTGCCCCGACTGCCATTGCAAGGCAATGGCGTACTTGTGCTGAGCCTGTCGAAGCATCGAGGGG
>DYKF01000335.1 GCA_020722745.1 Caldithrix sp. | reverse complement strand
AAGTCCCTCCGTGGACTTTTTCAGACCGCAAAACCCTGGCAAAGCCAGCTGTTTTTCACAGACCAGATAATCCCGGAAGGGATTTTCTGGCTGGGAAGTCAAAATCTGAACAAGATTTTGACTATCTCCATTTTGCTGCGAAAACATACGTTTTCTCCGCAAAATGCCGGTGAATTTACCCCGAGCGCAGCCGAGGGGTCCATGTACCGGAAGTAAGCTCTGAAAACTTTTTCAGAGCTTACCTAAATGTGTGATGTAACCGTTGTTTGCAGCGGATACAGTGAGTCATTCGTGAACGGCCCCGCTCTTCCCGGGATTCTCAAGGGCTGTTGACGAGCTTAGCCGAGGGGCCGGGAGCGTATAGGGAACCTTTCGGCTGCGCTCACGGCAAACTACCCCGAACTATAACGACAAAACCTATTTTCGTTAAATAGTATAAAATAACGACCATTTGGCCAGCCAACCTGCCTGGAACAAGGATCCCCGCGCGGAGCGCAACTCCTTGTTCAGGTAACCACTAAACTCAAAGCGAGCCGCAGGTGAACTGATAAAAGAGCGGTAGTCATCTCTGGCGAAAAAGTAATTTTTATCTAAGCCAGTGTCGCTGCATATCGTTCCAAAGCTTCGGGCGCAATATCTTCTCCTTCTGGCCAGCACAGGGCGCCGGCCTCGTCTATGGAAACCATGTTGAAGTAGCGCATCTGTCGCAATCGCCAATACGCGTCGCGAGAATGGATTATTTCTTTCATGTCAAAAACAAATGTAACGCCAGAGTCCAGAGCAATGTTTAAGCGAAAATCCTCTAAAGGCGTAACGGATAAAACCTGCATCCACGGAGTTTTAACCCGAGAGCTCATTCCATTTCTCCATTAAATCTTCTTTATTGTCTATAATAAAACGAATAATTTTTTTGGTTTGAGCCGGCGGCATTTGTCCGGCAAGGAGCTCTGCCTTTTCAATGGAAAAAGCACCACCGTAATCTCCATAGATGGCGTGACAATGCGGCACCCCGTGATCTCCCAAATACATATAAATAGAAATTCCAAAAAAATACGCTACTCTCGGCATTAGTAAAAGATAAGAGTCATCACTGACGCGTAAAGGAAAAAGTCTGTCTTTTGTATGCTTGCGCAACTTTGTCCACTCCGTGTCGAAAACTATACTTTGGGATAAAAAGAACCATCGCGATTCCATTAGAACAATAAGCCCACCGCAGGTGAACTGGCAAAGGAGCGGTAGCCGTTCTGGCTAAAAAATAACCCCCGCCATTTCGATACGCCCGCCTAACGGGCACTCAATGTACCCCGCGCGGAGCGCAGCCCTTATTTTTTAGGAAACCTCTAAAAATTAACTTTTTAAGCTTTCCTTGCGTATTGTATAAAGAGATGATTATAAAATTTTTTCAAAATTTTGAATAAAAAGAGGTTCGCTTAAGCCAATCTCTAAAAATTAACTTTTCAGGATTGCCTTGCGGCGTATAAATATTGAAAGAACATATTTCAAAATGTTTAATAAATAGGAGTTCCCCTAAATAGAAAAAATAGAACCATAAAATAAAACGCCCGGGAAACCCGGGCTTAGTGACAATTGGAGGCTATTCAAAAGCTAAAAACAGGAGATTCTCCCGATAGCAAAATACGTATACCATACCTGCAACAATCTGACAACTATTTTTTAGGTAACCTCTGAACGTGCAACGAGCCGCAGGCAAAAAGTCCCTCCGTGGACT
>DYKF01000077.1:4169-11567 GCA_020722745.1 Caldithrix sp. | reverse complement strand
GGATGCGTCGATTGTATCGTCTTGCGGTGCTCGACTTGAGCTTAGTCCCGCGCCACGATTGCAGATAGAGCATGGCAAGCCTGCGCAGAAGTTCGGATTCTGACCAGGCGACTCCATTTTGTTTCAAAGTTTCCAGTGCTTTGCCCATGAGTATCTTTGAGCTTGGCGTAACAGTTATGGAAGTGTGGTGCTTCTCTGATTGCTTTATTTTTTGCATCTTACACTTATAATGTGATTGAAAATGCGATTGTTTAGATTTTTAGAAAAATTTTTTGAATCCCAGAAAAAATCTGTTTCTGCGGAAAATCTTAAGATAAGAGAAATAGGGGATTTTAGAACCAGACTTTTTGTTTTCAAGGCAACCGTTGAAAAATTCACTGCCCACGCTTGCCTTAAGGTATTTTAGAAAACAAATTTTTTCAACATTTTTAAATTTGAGGCTTCCTCATGGAAGGTTCAGAATTCTGATGATTCTTTGAAAGGCAAATCCATGCAATGCTTCTTTGTTTTCCCAGGAAAAGCCTTTGTACAATAAATTTCCACTCATAAGAAGCATGGCCAGTCCGTGAACAGAAGACCAGACGATGAGGGCATCTGCTGATATTTCTTCGGGAGTTTTTTCCGAAGAAATTTTTCTTATCTGGTTTTCGAGAAGTTCAAATGTTGCATTCCCTGCAATCGATTCGGGATCCTCGGGAAGACATTCCGTTTTGGCGTATTTTTTTATGTCAAAAAGTAATCGATAATAATCCGGATGAGAAAGGGCAAATTCGAGATACTGTCGGCCCATTTCCGCAAGTTGTTCAACAGGGGATATCTCCTGGGTAAAGGCATTATTAAGGTATTTCGATAGAATGAGAAATCCTTCTACGGTAATTTGACTGATCAAAGCATCTTTATCTGGAAAATGACGGTAGGGTGCGCCATGGGATACACCCAGTTCGCGGGCAACTTCTCGCATACTGAAGCCATCCAGTCCTTTTTTGTCGATCAACTCGAGGGCTTTTTTGATAATGCGCCCCCTCAACTCAGATTCTTTTCCCGAAGTTTTATTCATATTAGCAGCAATCCTCCAAAAAGTCTATTGGGATTTTTCGAATTGTTAAAAGCATCAAAGAAACCTCAAATACCGAGGGACTACAAAATATAGTCATAAATGAAAAAAATGTAGACAGCGTCTACCTTTTTTTACGATAAGCGATTATTTGGTAGACGCTGTCTACAAGGAGAGAGGAGATCATGATGGAAAAGAAGCATATTCTGATATTGTTCATGGTTGGATTTGCACTAAACAGTTGTACCAAAAGAGAATTTCGCATTCATGCACTCGAAGTCCGCGTGCAAAAACCTGTAGCCAAACCTATCCGCAGTATACTTGTCGATGGAATTGTAGAACCTGCGAGCGGCAGAGAGATTCTCTCGCCGGTTTCCGGAAGGTTTATTGCAGCAAAATCTGGTGGAGAAAGAATTGATTCGAAAGAAATAATTGGACATATTCTATTGGATAAAAAAAAGATACCGGTATTTTCGTCTTTTTCCGGGCTTTTATGGAACCTTCATTCCAACGGCAACGTTGAGCGGGGTAATATTCTGGCCACCACGCATCCTCTCGGCAAGTATCGGGTGCGCCTCAGTATGCCGTACACAATCCCGGAAAAAATGCGGTCGCGCCAGAGCGTGCGCATTTCCCTGCCCCTTATCGGGGGAAGCGTTGTGTCCGGTGCTCTGCAAAAAGAAAAAGATGGCTGGTTTGCCTATTTCAACTTTCCTCCCAGAATCGCAGAGTCCCTGTCTGCACGGGTAGAGCTTTCACCTGGACGCTACTCTCTCTACAGTATCCCTCGAGATTCCATTACCAGCCCCGGCGGCACGCGCAAATTTGTCTATGTATTGCGTTCTGGAAAAAGCGTTCGCATCCCCGTAGAGCCATATGCTTTCTCTGGCGACCAGACAGTGCTCGTCCATGCGTCCTTGGAAAATGAGGATCAAATAATAATATATCCTGTTTCACGACTTGTCAATAATCAGACTGTAGAGGTAATACCATGAATTTTGCTGCAATCATTCTAAATAATAAAAAGTTGATTCTTTCTGTGTTTGGTATTTTTGCCTTTCTTGGACTTCTCTCCTGGTTTACCATGCCCAGGGAAGAAGACCCGCGAATGGCGGAGCGCTTTGGTTCCATTACCATTTTGTACCCCGGTGCTACACCTGAACATGCTGAAAAATTTGCAGCTAAGCCTGTAGAAGATGAACTTTCTAGTATTTCGAAGATCGACTGGTTAGCGACGACTGTTCGTTCTGGAGTTGTTCAGGTGACTATTCGGCTAAAAGACAAAGTCGCCAGAGACACGGCTATCAGCGACGCCTGGCGGGATATTCAGGAGGCACTCAATAGAGCAGCACTGGAATTTCCGGAAGGAGTTCTCTCTTATGAACTTGACCATAAATTGATGGAAACCGACGCCTATGTTTTTGCGGTTGGCGGCTCCAAGGATTTGCTCGTATTAAAAGAAGCAGCGGACAAGCTCAAGGATGCCATGCTCTCCGTTCCCCTTGTAGCAAGGGTCAAGCTGTATGCAGACCCAGGTGAACAGGTGAGCATTCGCATTTCCGATGAGCAGGCATCACGATCGGGTCTGAGCATTTCTACCATAGCAGCGCAATTGCAGTCTGCGAATATGTCTCTTGCAGCGGGAAGTCTTGCCTCTGGAAGCCGATCACTTAGTATCCAGACGAATTCCACTTTTAAATCTTTGGAAGAAATCAAAGCCTTTCCAGTTTTGCTATCATCTGGACAGACTATTCCTCTGGGAAGTCTTGCGTTTGTTGAGAAGACAACAGCTCTTCCCAAAGCAGAATCGATGTTCTATAATGGAGAAGAAGTGGTGGGGGTGGGAGTTATTCCCGAAGAGAAAAGTAACATCCTTTATTTTGATAAAAATGTTAGAAACGCGCTTTCCAAATTTGAAAAGGAAAATCATCATGTCAAAGTTTTCATTGCCAATGCCCAGCCCGATTATGTGCGCGCAAGGCTCAGAGAATTGTCGGGATCCCTGGTTGCAGGTGTTGTCACAGTTGGAATAGTGCTTCTGCTGGGAATGGGTCTTCGCGTTGGAATTCTCGTCTCTATTATGCTTCCCGTAATCAGTATGGTTTCGCTGGCATTGTATGCATTGTCCGGAGGAGTTCTCAATCAGATTTCCATTGCAGCCCTCGTTATGGCGCTTGGAATTCTTATCGATAACATTATTGTCATTACAGAGAGTATTCAGGAAAAAATAGATGCGGGGGAAGATGCGGTGCATGCAGCAGGACAAACGATTCGCGAGTTTGCGATGCCGCTTTTCTCCTCCACAGGAACAACGATAGCGGCCTTTCTTCCCATGCTTGGTTCTTCTGGAGATACGGCAGATTTTACAAAGGCAATACCTGTCATAAATATTTTTACCTTGATTGTTTCTTATCTGTTCGCGGTGTTTGTTACTCCCTCTGTTGCTTTATCTGTTCTTCGGAAGGGAGAAAAAAATCATCTTCAATTTTTAGAAAGTGCAGGAGAATGGATTGGGAAACTGGTAGTGCGCAGTCCGTGGCGCGTTCTTGCTTCTGTTTTTGCATTGCTGCTTCTTCTGTTGGGCTTTATGCCTTTTATGAAAATGAAATTTTTTCCATCAGCCGACCGGAACCAATTAATTGTAGATATTGAGTTTCCTGCCGGAACCCATTTTAGTTATACAGAAGAGCGATCTCTTGCTTTTGAAAAAGAACTGAAAAAATTTCCGGAAATTGAAAAGACGGTTGTCTTTGCAGGTAGAGGGACACCCCGGTTTTACTACAACCTGAAGAGCCGGTCAAACAGCCCGCATATATCGCAAATCCTGGTTATAACAAAGAATTTTAAGACGGCTTCAGGAATTCGTAGTGAAATTCAGTTAGCTGCTTCGAATTTTTTACCCAATGCAGAGGTCATTGTGCGAAAACTGGAACAGGGTCCTCCGGTGGATGCTCCTGTAGAGGTGCGCCTGTACTCAAAATCTTCTGAAGAAGTGATTGATGCAGCGGAGATACTCGTCTCCTCGCTGCGCGCCCTGCCATCTACCGAAAATGTTCGATCCGACGCGGGAATTGGCGTTCCGGTGGCCCGCTTTGAAGTAGCCGATGCTTCTGCCATGCAGTACGGTTTATCGCGTTCGGCGGTTACTTCTGTCCTTCAAGGAAGGCTGCGCGGAATGCCCGCTGGAAATTTCCGTGGATCAGAAGATTCCATTCCTGTTCGGATTATGTCTTATGAGGGTGAAAAAGCCTCACTCGATCAGATTAACCAGACCTATCTTACATCGACCATGTCAGGAGACGTGTTAATGTCCTCCATTGCCAGTCCCATTCCCGATTGGGAAAAATCTATTATCCACCGGAGAAACCGTGAGCGCGTGGTGAGCGTTCTTGCCGAGCTTCGAGAGGGTTACGCCATCAACGAGGTAATTCCTCAAGTGAATCAAATACTGCGCAACATTCCAGCGAGCGTACGCATTGAAATTGGGGGGGAACAATCTGAATCTGCGCAGTCCGGAGGAGCCCTTGCGGCAGCCATGCCTCTAGGCATGACTCTCCTTCTACTGTTTTTGCTCATGGAGTTTCGTTCTTATCGCAAGCTGATGATTGTAATGGCTACCGTCCCGGCTGCACTGGTGGGTATAATTCCTGCACTCGTTTTGTCTGGTCAGCCGTTTGGTTTTCTCTCACTTCTGGGAGGAATGGCTCTGATAGGCATTGTCGTCAACAATGGAATTTTACTGTTGAGTTATGTAGAGGAGAGAAAAGCTGCGGGGGAAGATCCATTGAAAGCACTTTCCCAGGCAGTGGCTCGCAGAATCCGTCCCATATTTTTGACCACTGCGACCACAACCGCTGGCATGCTTCCCCTTGCCTTTACGGAGGCAACGCTCTGGCCTCCTTTTGCATGGGCAATGATTGGGGGTTTATTTGTCTCCACTACTCTTGCACTGCTTGCCGTTCCAGCTTTGTATAAGGTGATTTTCTTGTCCGGTAGTAATCGGTTCTCCTTTTGGAAAAAGGGAGTTGCTGCGGCAATTCTCCTCGGGGGAGGCTCAATCTTTTCCCAGGAAATTCAGTTGAGCGAAGCTCTTTCCATGGCAGAAAAAAACAGCGACGCCATTCTTGCAAGACTGGAGGCAGAAAAAACAGATCGGGCCAGCTCTGCTTTGTTTCTCTCCACCTGGTTTCCGCATGTCAATGCATCGGGCAGTTATAATTATCGCGACCAGGAATTGAACATACAGACACCCTTTGGCGATCTGGAAGTTGGCTCCACATCGTATTTAGAGGGTGGAATTTCCGTTCAGCAGAATCTGTTCGACCCCGCCAACATGATGTACGAAATCCCGGCAGCGGCGAGTTCTGCAAAAGCAGCAAAGTATATGGCAAACTGGCAGATAAATCTTGCGCGTTTGAAAATAGTTTTGGCCTGGACTGCCGTAGCGGAATGGGAGATACGGATAAAAGGAATGGACGAAAGGATACTGGTTCTCAGAGAACAGCGAGCAGAGTTGAATAGAAATTTTCGTTTTGGAAGAGTATCCAGAACTGATTTAATTCTCGTAGAGACTGCTCTGGAAGAAGCCCTACTTTTGCGAACCTCCATGGAATCCAGAAAGAGTGTGGCCCTGCAGGAGTTATCGTTCTTATTAGATAAATCCGTTAAGGAAATCTCTACCTCGGAACTGGAATCCTTTGTTTTTAGAGAGTATAAACTCGGCGATCTCCAGAGGCAACTGGAATCCCGCTATGATCTTCGTGCAGTACAGGAACAGGAGAAAGCCGCTTCTCTAAGAAGGGATTCCATTTTGTGGGAACCTCTGCCAAGAGCTTGGGCACGTGGTACATACGAGTATTCCGAGGCATCGTTATATAAGGAAAAAGGTTTCAGCACCGTTTCTATAGGTGCGACTATACCGCTTGTACAGGGTGGATCCCGCATTCCACGCTATCTGGAGAAAGAGGCAGAACGGAAAATAACGAGCGAAAAGAAGAGAGCCCTGGTTCGATCTTCTTTGCTGGAACTGGAAAGTGCGTGGGAGGATTACCAGACTTCTTTGTCCGAGGCAAAACAATACAGCGAACTTGCCGCAAAGACTGTTAGCATTGCACAGATTAGCCGCAATGAATTTGAGCAAGGAAAAAGATCCCTGAGCGAATACATTGAGGCAGCAAAAGCCAAAACCGAGTGGGCAGAGAAGAGCAGGCTTTCCCGATTGGCTGCGATCCGTGCTTCGGCGCGATTGGAATTTGCATCTGGCCTGAAAGTTTTTTCCGTGACAAATCAAACGGCCCCTTGAATCTTTGCCATGTTCGTTCACGACACGCAATTACGGGTCCGCTATGCGGAAGTAGATCAAATGGGTTATGTCTATTATGGCAACTATGCCCAGTATTTTGAAGTGGCCCGCGTGGAGGCACTGCGTTCGCTCGGCGCTTCTTACCGCGATTTAGAAAATGCTGGAATTCTCATGCCCGTTTCGCATTATTCCATTGATTACATCAGGCCCGCACATTACGACGATGCACTTACGATTCGCCTGGAAGTACCCGAGTTGCCTCGTTCTAAAATTGTGTTTTTATATACGACATTTCGTGGAGACGAAATTCTGAATAAGGCGCGGACGGATCTCGTTTTTTTATCTGCGGATTCAATGCGCGTTCGACGTGCTCCCCCTGCGATAACGGAGCATTTGGCTCCGTTTTATACCAAGGGAACCTCTAAAAATTAATTTTTTACGCTTTCCCGTTTTTCAGGAATAATTTCAGGCAGCGACCGAATCAAAATTGATTAAATCCATCGTGTCGCCTTTTAGAGCCATGGCATAAATTCCATTCTTTGCTAAGAGCTCTGCAAAGCGTTGATCAATGTACAGAGAAGCATAAATCAGAATTACTTTTCTCCCCTGGTACTCAGGAAAAAAAAGGAAGAATTCTTCTTGAATTTTTAGAAACTCTTCGATATGGTTGGGACGAGGAGTAGATTTCGTCTCGTTTATTAATATGGTACCCGTGCATTCTACTATTACATCATACTCTTGGACTTGAATTCTATTATCCGGGCGCCTGCGAGTGCGACGCAGCATGATATCATTTGGTTTAGGGCATCCAAAATATTTCGCGGCTACAGTAGCCATGTTAGGGTAGACAATATCTTCTGCTAATGTTCCCAGCTTATTCGCCAATTCACCCCACTGCTTGTACATGCGGTCGCGATCCGCATCCATTTTATTGCGCCATGCCACACTTTCTTCCTTGAAGATTAACATCTCGTTTTTGAATTCTTTCATCTCGTTTTTGAATTCTTTCATCTCGTTTTTGAATTCTTTCATCTCGTTTTTG
>DYKF01000077.1:0-4069 GCA_020722745.1 Caldithrix sp. | reverse complement strand
AATTCATGCATTTCGTTCTTGAATTCAGCCATTTCAGCCTTTAATTTTTGCGTGTCTCGCTCCATGCGCGCGAGCGTCTTTTCCGTGGAGAGAAGGAATCGCTGAAAAACGTCCTCTAATGTAGAGACTCTTTCTTCGATGGTGGGCATGGAGGATTATTGCTCAATTTGGGCAGAATGTCAATTCAATTTTATGTGGGCATTGCACCAAAAAGAGTAATCAGCCAACCAAAATCAACCAGGTAAGATAAACCAGGTAAAGAAGAACAAAACCAATACCCTCTGCACTGGAAATAATTCTGCCCTTGCCAACAAAGAGAACGGCAAATAAAAGAATCGAGCTGATAATATTGACAATAATATCAACCAGAGAGCCTGCGCTTACATCGACCGGAGTAATCGTTGCAGAAATTCCAAGAATAAAAAAGGCATTAAAAATATTTGAACCAACCACGTTGCCAATGGCAATATCTGCCTTGCGACGAATCGCAGCCACAACAGAAGTGGCGAGCTCCGGGAGCGAGGTTCCCAGAGAAACAATGGTAACGGCAATAATTCGATCCGAGATTCCCATTTCTTTAGCCATTTTCGTGGCGAATGTTACAATCATCCAGCCACCCAAAACGAGAAACAAAATGCCCGCAGGAATCAACAGGGAGTCGAGCCAGTTCGGATATTCTTTGTCTGGAATTTCTGATTCTTCGTGCCCCGATTTTGCCAGTTGAAAATTATACACCAAAAAAATAAAGAAGAACAAAAGAAGAAGAAAACCTTCGGCACGGGAAATAATACGAGCAGAAGAACCATCGAGAAGTATATCATCGGCTATCAGGAAAACAGCAACGGCAGAGAGAACCGCCAGAGGAATCTCTAACCAGGTAGTATTTTTTTGAACAGAAATGGGTAGAATGGCCGCAGACAAACCCAGAATCAATAGTATATTGAGAATATTACTTCCTATCACGTTACCAATAACGATAGAAGAGTTGTTTTCTAAAGCGCCGAGCACATTGACGACAAGCTCTGGCGCAGATGTACCAAAAGCAACAATCGTGAGACCAATGACAATAGAAGGCACATTTAATTTCATTGCGATAGAAGAAGCAGCCTCTACGAGAAGATGGGCCCCATAGATGAGCGGGGCAAAGCCCGCAATTAAAAGGACAACATTAAGCATGCGGATTGCTGTTCTTTGCCAATACTGCGTCAACAGTTTAGCTGGTTGATATTAAGTCCTCGGAGGGTCTATTTCAACAGGCGTGATGAAGAAGGAAAAATTCTTCCCTTCAGGAACTACTGCGACACTGAGGCCCATGCACAAAAACGTAAGCGAACTCAAACCATCGTCTTTATACCATCTGCTCATCCAAGCCATTATTCCTCGACCCATTGCATGGGTACTTACTTCAAACGGGCAGGCGCTCAATCTGGCACCATTCTCTTTTTTCATGGCTGTATCCGGTGAACCACCGTTGCTCGCTCTATCGATTGGTCAAAAAAAAGATGGATCCCCCAAGGATACTCTCGCAAATATTCAATCGAATAAATTTTTCGTTTTGCATATTCCTTCGCGCGGTATGGAAGAAGCTGTAAACAAAACGGCAGATGCTTTACCGCACGGCGTTTCCGAAATAGAGCATGCCGGACTGGAGGTTGTTCCATTGGGTGATTTTCCCCTACCCCGCCTTAAAGATGCCCGTATTGCATTAGGTTGCGAATTGCTTCGCGCCGATGTGCTCATGGAGGGTATGGATACGACAATGGTGTATGGCCTTATAAAAGAGATTTATATTGACGACTCCATTTCGGAAGAAATCAATGGGCATCTAAATATAGATGCAAAAAAAATGGATCCCCTGTTTCGCTTAGCTGGAGACGATTACGGCTTTCTTGGAGGAATAAAAACGGTTGCAAGGAACCGGTAAAATCGGAACGGGCAATAGATTGGTTGCCCTCTGGCGAAAATGTAATCCCTGTCGGGAACCAAGTTCCCCGCGCGAAGCGCATCACGCGACGACGGAGGGTTGGGGGCAAAGCCCCCACATTCAAGGCTGCGTGTACGTACTCAGCTTAATATCCACGCGACCAAGCACAGGAACATCTGTCCACATATGGATGGGAATAGAGTCGCGGTCAGCAGTAATATACATTTCTATCTCGGTATCTGTCTGGAAAAATAGACCTTCTTTCCCCTTAGATGCCAGCGCGGAGCGCACGTGCAATACCTCGCGCTCGCCCACAGGAGTAGAAATCTTCTTTTTGCCGAGGACCTTCAAAACGAGAGTCTGGTGGTTTCCGGCTGGCAAAACGGGCACCTGGAGAGTTTCGCCCACAGAAGGAGTGCGGCCCAGGGAACGCACGTAATAGAATGCTCCAAGAAGATCAAGGTGATTATTGGTCGCCTTTGTCTTTTTGCTTTTTTTATCGGATTTAATGGGTCCCTTGTGCGGATAGCTGGTTTCGGAGAACTTTTTCTCGTGTTTGTCTATGGTAAAGTTGGCACCGGAAAATCGGAACGCACGTTTTTGCCAGGTATCTCCCTGGTAGACTTCTTCAAAAGCGTAGACCGGTTTTTGGGTTTCATAATTCCAGATGGTTCCAAAACTTCCCTGAACGTAATATATGCCCTGAATTTTATTCCAGGAATTTACTTTTGCGTAAGAACGAATCTGTTTTTTTTCATTAGTACTCGTTTTCATGTTCACGGAGCCAACGGTAACACCTTTCCAAGTTACGCTGTAATTGAGTGTTTCGTTGTAGATGGGCAGTTTTTCTGCCTGCAGTGTTCCTGCTGTGAGTAATGCCATTACAGTAGCTATTTTCATTATTGGTTTCATGTTATCCTCGTTACCGGGTTGTTCTCCGGTATTCATTGGACGGCATAGCGCTTACTTTAGGTAAACAAAAAACTGTCGTCCTCTCGGCAGTTTCTTTCGCGTCTGCACTCCGGGCAATTCTTTTTTTGTGTAGACAGCACGCCTTCCTTTCTTGTCTTTTACATTACAAAGTGGTGGTGCAAGTGCCATCCGAAAAGTAATCAATTCAGGAGAAATTTATGGGAAAAGTAAAAGTTGGTATTAACGGTTTTGGCCGTATTGGGCGCAACGTTTTCAAGGCTGCCTGGGGTAATCCAGACATTGAAATTGTAGCCATTAACGACCTCACAGACAATAAAACTCTGGCTCACCTCCTCAAATACGACTCAGTTTTCGGAATTTGGGACAAAGAAGTAAGCTTTGACGACAACAGCATTGTCGTTGACGGCAAAAAAATCTCTGCATCTGCCATCCGCAATCTCGACGAACTCAAGTGGAAAGACCACGGGGTTGATATCGTCGTTGAATCAACAGGTATTTTTACAGACGCAGAAAAAGCAAAAGCACACATTGAAAAAGGTGGAGCTAAGTATGTTGTAATTTCCGCACCAGCCACAAACGAGGACAAAACAATCGTTATGGGCGTAAACGATAACATTTTCGACAAAAATGCGCACAAGATCGTTTCCAATGCTTCGTGCACAACAAACTGTCTTGCACCGGTAGCAAAAGTTATCATGGAAAAATTTGGCATTGTAAAAGGCTCCATGACAACCATCCACAGCTATACAAACGACCAGCAGATTCTCGACCTTCCGCACAAGGATCTCCGTCGTGCGCGCGCTGCTGCTCTTTCCATGATCCCTACAACAACCGGTGCTGCAAAGGCAGTAGCTCTGGTTCTTCCAGAACTCAAAGGCAAGCTCGATGGTCTCGCAATGCGCGTTCCTACGCCAAACGTATCTATTGTTGACCTTGTGGTAGAGACAGAAAAACAGACTACCAAAGAAGAAGTGAACGCCGCTCTCAAAGCCGCAGCCGAAGGCCCAATGAAAGGAATTCTGGCCTACACAGATGAGCCCCTCGTTTCCCGCGACTTCCTGGGCAATTCGAACTCTTCCATTGTAGACGGTCTTTCCACAAAAGTGCTTGGTGGCAACCTCGTAAAAGTACTCGCATGGTACGACAACGAGTGGGGCTACTCTATGCGCGTAGTTGACCTTACTGCGCTCATTGCACGTTCTTAATCGGCGT
>DYKF01000334.1 GCA_020722745.1 Caldithrix sp. | reverse complement strand
TTCCGGTGGTATTGTCTAGCTATGCCGGCACAAATACTGCACATACTGCACGGGAAAAGAACCCTCGAGTTTGTTTTGCGAATGCAAGCAATGAATAAAACAGCGCAACCTGTAAAAAGTGCAGATTCTGCGCCTTTGCTGGATCTGGAATTTCTTTCGAAGTTTCTTGAAACGCCTTATTATCCTTTTTTCTGCCTCGGATGCCAGGGGCCTGACCTTTTTTATCACAATCAACGGACAAAACCATCAGCAATCGAATATGGTTCGCTGTTACACAGACGAAGCTATGGCGATTTTGCCGGTACTCTGCTTGCGCTCGCGCTTGAGAAATTTAGCAGGCAAACAGATTCCGAGCAGGCAATGGCTTTTGCTTTTGGTTTTTTTATGCACCCTTTTCTGGACAGAGTTCTCCACCCGTACATCATCTATAAATCCGGCTCGGTGCATCCTGGAGCTTTGCAGATGGCACGCTCTGCACAATACCATATGCTGCTCGAACGCATTATCGATGTGCTCATGGTAGAGAGAAATGCGCAGACTCCGCTTTCCAGCTATGACCAGCATTCGCTTCTTGTTGAGCCTGCTTTCAATGGTGCTTCCAACCTTCTGCCACTACTCGCGGCTGCAATTCGCGAGGTCTTTCCAGAGCGGGTACAAAAAGACACCAGGCTTGAAGAGCGGCTTTTCAACTCATTTCGAGATGCGGCACGCTTCTATTCACTTACCGATCCCAAGCGCGCTGTCACATATGATTTTCCCTTGCCTTATGATGAGCAGCGCAGTCGAGCGCTCACGGCTATGTTGTACCCACTTTCAGTAGGACTTGAGTACGATTTTCTCAATCTGAAGAACCATACATGGTGCCATCCCTGTGATGCACAACGCAGAAGCAGGGCTTCTGTACCAGAGCTATTCGAAGAGGCAGTTCAAAAAAGCGCACAGGGGCTTGCATTTGTCTTTTTAGAAAGCGCTTCGTGTTGCCCTCAGCAAATGGACCTGCGCGAGAGCATACAGAAGGTGGTAGGCAACCATAGTCTCTCCGTGAATGATGAACGGGCGCAGCATTGTCTACCAAGGGTTTACGATCCGTTTCCCCTCGATGAGATACTTGAGCAGCAGTTTCTGCTTCGGAAGTCACAGAGATAAGAAGGAAACGATTTCTCTCTTTTCGAGATGAACGAGGCAAATGCCCATACCTATTGCGTTACCGCGACTTTGGCACAAGGTTGGAAACACCAGCATAGGCAGCCAAACATGAGACCACAAGCGCGTGATCTTCCTCCTGCGGCAAACCAGACACAGTGACACACGCAACAAGCCCGCAACTACGGACGCGGATAGGAAATGCGCCTCCATATGGGCTAAATTCCATTGGGCTTACAAAGTATTTCTGCTCAATGCTGGTATGAGCCAGGGCAAGGCTTACACCCACAGCCAAGGATGCTTTTCCAAAACGGAATACAACATTGGACTTACGGCGTATCCACTCGTCATTATCTGGCGTAGCGCCGGGAAGTGCCGCATGGAAAAGGATTTGCCCCGGGCGCCGGATATCGATAGCAACTTTTGCCTGGCGCTTCTTAGCTTCCTCAACCAAGAGGCAGCCCAATTGCGATGCATCCTCTTCGGTAAATCGGTCAAAAATGAGCTCAGCTTCTTCCTTTGCTATCTGTTCGAGCATTTCATTCGTCGCTTCCATTTTTTGTCTCCTTAATTGTATCTAGTCACCGCATCGAGGGTCAC
>DYKF01000333.1 GCA_020722745.1 Caldithrix sp. | reverse complement strand
CCGCAGGCAAAAAGTCCACGGAGGGACTTTTTCAGAGGTTACCTAAGTAAGCTCTATTCGCGTAACGTCAGAGCGAATGCCCTCATCTCGAGCTGCTTGCCTTTGGCAAGCTGCTCGATGTAAATTCACTCGATACGCCCACTGCCCTTCGGCAGGCAACTTCGTTCACTTCGTGACAGGGTAAACTTTGACGATGTAAACTCTCTACTGCGTCCAATGCGTGTCAGGACGGACTCCCTCCCTGCGCGTACAGTATTATTCCGCCAGAATAGATTTGCCGTTTAAAATAATTTCTGTTTGAAAGGTCGC
Source organism: Caldithrix sp. (assembly GCA_020722745.1). Classification (GTDB taxonomy): domain Bacteria; phylum Spirochaetota; class Leptospiria; order Turneriellales; family Turneriellaceae; genus DYKF01. The sequence goes on along the minus strand of DYKF01000333.1, from coordinate 1,437 downwards.
AGTGCTTTTCAGCATGGGGCTAACGCCACAGTACTGCTCTTGGGAGAGTTTTACAGCTCGTAACATTTTGTCTTCGGGAATTTCGCCCGTGGCTTCGTATCGCATGCGGATTTTGGAAAACACGCGTGGATGGTCTTCTGTTTGCTCTACGTCTGCGTCAACGGTAAATGTTTGTGGCGTGAGACGCATTTTCTTGAGTATCGATAAGACGTCAATGGCCGTGCAGCCAAGCAGCCCGTGGATAACCATTTCTTTTGGCCTGCCGGCACTGTCTTCTCCACCGACAGACTGCGCTGCATCCATATATATGGAATGGCCGGAACCCCCTGTAGACTTGAGACGCATGCCGTTTTCCCAAACCAGTTTTGCTGTTAAATTTTCTGCCATGCGCCTTACTCAAATATAAATTATGTCTTGACAATACAAAAATGAATTGGGGTTTTAAACTGCCCTGTGGTAACAGATTGCGAAACATTTGGCTTTGTTAGTATTTTGTACTCTCAGGGTATTCTCGAAGCGCAGTAGCGAACGCGCAATGAGTCTAAGGGCAAAAGTCCAGGGATGGACTTTGGCAAAGGTTATCTAAGTAAGCTCTGAAAAAGTTTGCCTGCGGCTCGCTTCGCGTTCAGAGCTTACTTCCGGTCCATGGATGGACCGGCAAAAAGCGAAGAAAACAGCAGTTTTCGCAGCGTTTTGGAGCAAAACAGCGGGCTTTGCCCGTGTTTTGCGATCTGAAAAAGTCCACGGAGGGACTTTTTCAGAGGTTACCTAAGGAGAAGTCATGAAAAAAACAACATTGTTATTCACAGTAATTGCAGTCTTTGCCGCATGGAACTGTTCCGGAGATGCAAAGAAAAAAGAAACGGTTCTCTCTCTTGCACAGGAAAGTTTTCAGTTGAGCATGCCGGGCATGGTCAAAGAAGTTACGACTTCTCTGGAAACAAAAGGAGTCGCAGAGACAGTCGTGTATTGCCAGTCTTTTTCTCCTGAATATATGTCGGGAAAAGAAAAAGAGCTGATGAAATTATTTGCTAAGAAACACAATCTTCAGGCTGTTTCCATTGGTAGAACTTCTCTTAGAACCAGAAATTCTTCCAATACACCAGACGATATCCAAAAGCAGATTCTCGATGCATGGGCGCAGTCAGAGCAGGCCGGAACCAAAGCCGCTCCCACTGTAGAGGGTAAGGGAAAAGAATATACTGCCATGATTCCCATTCGCATTGCAGGGGAGGCCTGCTTAAAATGCCATGGCCCAGTGGATATTTTGGATAAAGAGGTAAGGGCTAAACTGGCAGAAGCCTATCCACAGGATAAAGCTGTAGGATATTCACTCGGCGAGCTTCGCGGTGCCTTTTATTTTAAAGTTTTGTATCGTTAAATAACCTCTGAAAAAGTCCCTCCGTGGACTTTTTGCCTGCGGCTTGCTACGCATTT
>DYKF01000076.1:1441-11682 GCA_020722745.1 Caldithrix sp. | reverse complement strand
ACTTTTATTGGCTTATTCTCTTAACATACTTTGAAAAGTTGAGGTCTTTTACTTTTTGGAGTGTTATTACTTGGTCGAATTTCTTGGTGAGAGTCAAAACTGATTTGTAAGTCTTATAACCTGATTTTGAGATTGTAAGGGTAAAAGGATTATATTCAGTGGCTATTGACCACACCCCAGAAGTTGTTTCTTCTATTGCTGGAGTTATTTTCAACCAATTCACATAAGGAATTATTATGTATCTGTCGTTGGTTGCTGGAATGGTCTGAAAGTCGGGAGCAAGATTAAGCGTGGTATAAGGAGTAGTTTGATATTTGATGTATCTTCTTTGCCCTGCTCCAGATCCAGAAGTTATGTAAATTTCCCGCCATCTCCACTGATTTGATGTCCAACTTTTTGAGGTGTCTGATAAGGTCGAAGCTGTATAGCCAGTCGCCGCTCCACTATCCTGCCCTGGATAACCGTCAGCATTAGTTAGATAAGAAAACGATGTATCCCCGTTTTTATCTTTTAAGGTAACGGTCGCGCCTGAAATGGCGTTTCCGCTTTCATCCACGACTTTCAAAAGAAATGAGGCAATTATCCAAATTTTATTGTTAGTTCCCGAACCGCTACTCCAATAAGCATACTTGTCGGTGGTAAATGTCCCATAATCGCAGTCAACGGCGTAAAAATCATTGTTATCTCTATTGTAAAGATAGGGATTGAAAGGAGCATTAGTTACTTTTGAAAAATCGTAGGCGTGGATATAAGTATTGAAGGTATTTTGTAGTCTTTGTCCATAAGCGCAATTATAAGCCGCTCCTTCAGCGATAATAGCTCCTGAACCTTCAATGTGAGCCGTATGTCTTACTCCAATAATCGCGTCGTCAGCTCCGTCAAAAGCCATATTCCTAAAACCTTCCACATAAACATCATAAAGTGTTTGATTGGCAAAACCCCCAAATCCTCCACCCCAATATCCGTTATATCCAGCCGCTACTGATTTCCAGTAATGCCTGAATTGAGAATTTAACAGTTGCGAGTTTGCTCCTGCTATTCCAGAGCCGGGATAATTGCAATTTTTGCCTATAAATATAAAACTGCTCCCCTTGATTGTTTTGTTCCCAGAATAAATCTCTCCGCAAATCAATGTTCCTGTATTATCGGCTTGAGTCATAAAAAAATTAGTATTGAATATAATTTGCTCCTGCTTGGTTGAAATATAATTTCCAGAACCATTGCAAAGATTGCAATTAAAAATATATTGATTTGCGTTTTTCGTAACCACCCCCCAACCCCCAGCAACACTAGCGTTATATATATCATTGAAGGTGCAGGGCGCGTTTGAAGTATAACCAGAAACATAAATCGTATATCCGCAGGATTGGCAATTGTCGTTGGAATCAATAATATGCCCGCCCTCCGTAAGACCCGCAACCGTTGTAATCCTAAATCTAATCATAAAAGTATAGTATATCCATCCTCCGATATTCGTAAGATGAAAATTGTCCCAATCATCAGGAACTTCAAATTCTATCGTTTGGCTTCCAGTGGTTCGAAGCTTATTTGTCCCATCCGATATTATGGTAAGCGCTCCCCAAGTGGGAACGGCATTTGTTCCGCCGTTTACATATTCCCATACCCCGTCCCAACTCGAAGCCGCCACCCCAACATCCAAATTGACCTTGACCTTGTTAGCTTTTCCGTGAGCGCCAATGGTATTATAATATGGCGAATAGTCAATAGCAAAAATAAAAGCATCACCCACATCCACTCCGCTGTCAGGGAAGACATCGCAGTTCTTGACTTGTCTTGTCGCGCCTCTTTGAGTATAAGTTGTAGCCGAAGCATCATAATAAGCGCAACTCTGCACATTTAACCATTTATTGTTGAAGGTAATCGCCATTTATTTTACTATAGCCAGTTTTTTACTAATATCTTCTTTTTCACTTTTTAAAAGTTCTATTCTTTGAAACTTGAAATCATTGGGCATCATTATCTCATCTGGTTCTTTCTCGATTTCCTTAAGCTCTTGCTCAATTTCCAAAAGTCTCGCTTTCAAGGGTTTGAGATCAATGATTGTTTCATTGATTTCCTTAATGGTGTCATTGTCGATTTTTATGTAGGTAGTCGTCATTTCATTTCCATAATGTTTATATCTTGCGCGTCTGTTGCGCAAACAGCGTAAATTCCGCTTTCGGCGTCTAGGTTCATCACTCCGCCAGGCGGAAGCAGAATCCCATTAGTCGTTGAAACGCTTGAACCGCCAATAAAAACATCGTAAGCGGATTTATTATAGATCTGGATAGCTTTTCGGCCAGAAAGCTCGGAACTTGGCAATTTATACGCTGTCCCTGCTGAAGTTAGAGTAACCACTGTGTTAACATAAGTTGTGAAAGGCGAACTGCCTCCTCCCGAAAGCACATCACACTGCATTTTTCCATCCACAATAGCTCCCGCTATGGTTTGCAAAAAACTCCTCACATCAAAATTGTCTGCTCCACCTTGTTCAATTGGCATATTTTTTAACTACTTTTTCTATTTCTGATAAAAATCCCATCAAGCGAGTATTTTTAGCGTTAAATTCCGCTTCTCTTTCTTGCATTTTTTGTTCTTGGATTCTTAACCTTTCTTTAGCAATTTCCAATTCAGAAAATCCATCAGCCGCTAAAGCTCTTTTTTCCTCAATTTCAGCTTTTAATTGATCGTTAATATTAACCAATTTGGATTGGTTAGCAGAAAGTTCCCGAACGCTTTTTTCAAGAATTTCCTTTTTTTCTGATAAAGAAGCTATGTCTTTTTCCAATTTCGCAAAATGGCTTTTGTGGTCTTCAATCTCCGCCAGCAAATTCTTTAATTTATTTTCTTCGTTGAATTTTGCTTTTCGTATATTTTCAAGTTCCAGCCCGTTAATTACAAGCTGTTGCTTGACCTTTTCCACTTCCTTTTTTACTGCTTCAGGAAGTTTTATAGGATTTTCTGGTGAATTTATCATATTTTTAGCGTGTTAATTCTGTAATAACCATTTTCGGAAGGGTTCCAGCGGCGGATATAACGCCCTGATACACCACACCGCCCATTTGCGAAATAGATCCGCCGTTCCCATCGCTATCCACTGTTCCACCCTTTAAAACCGCGTGGAATACGGTTGATGAAGCGCCAGTCCCAAAACGGATAAATAAAGGATTTGTCCCTACATTCTGGATCATCCAGCCCTTTCTATGCGGATTTGCCGCCAGCACATCGCCGCCGCTCGTTACAATTGACGGAGTGTTGGCTGTTTTCGCAATAGTAATGCTTTCTATCATTTTTTTTAAGGTTAAAAATTATGCTCCCACGAGAGAGGGCTGGCGGAGGAAAACCAGACACCTCTCGCCGAAGCATAACTTCGGCGTATTAAATCGCTATCTTGTTAAAATCTCCATCGCATCAGGGCGTTCCAGAAGATCATTTTCAATCGGTTTAAGAATATTCTTAATCTCCTCAAATATCTGCCCCTTGTAATTCGGTATTGCCTTTCGCGATTCTTCATCGCGCTTTTTATCGTCCCTGATTTTAGCAATCCCGGCTCTATGCCGATCGCGGACTATTTTAATGGCTAGGTGCTTGGCTAGGTGCGCCGCCATTGGAAGCGGCATCGGTTTGCTTTCTGATTCGGCAAGCAACGTTACCTCCTTGCCCTTGAAAGCGTGGACGAAATCCTCTTTGAGAGGGTTCATAATCGTCCCTGTTGCCATTGAATCAATGTCCTCCGGCACTTCTTCAATTGGAATCGTGTTCTCCATTTTAGTAATATTTAATATTTATAACCTCTAGCGAGATCCCCAAGTATTGAGGATCTCAAAGAAGTTAGGTAGCCGCTATCATAGCAGGAGCGCCAAGCAATTGCACTGAAGTTAGCGCATTCGTAGCCCCAGTGTAGGATTCGCAGGCAATCGCAACAGAATTGGTAGAGCGAACCGTGCCATCTTTGACCAACGCCGTTCCAGCGTTGAGCAATTCAAGATAGTCGTCCTTCGCAATATCAGTAGTTCCATTGCAAAGCACTTGGCAGATACCTTTTGTCTGGCACCACATAAACTCGGCGGAAGCTCCGGCGAGTCTTGGTGTAACAGCAACTTCCTGATAAACGGCTAGGGTTGCAGGAGCAACACCCTTAACCATCACTTCTTCATCTCCATCGTGGGTAACCACTAGCGGAGTTCCGGCAGGCGTATTCGCGGGAACTTGCATATAAATCCATTCCCTTGAACCTTGCCTTTTTCGCGCGCCTTGCGCACCGCTTCCGTCAATAGTTTCCACAGGAGTATTTAATTCTCCACCCATTGAAGTAAAAAGTTAAAAATTAGTGTCCAATCGCTATCAAACGAAAGGTTTTTGTCGCCAACGGATCTTGCGTAGTAAGCGTAATATTCCCGCCGGACGGAGCGCAATTGAGAATCTTTGCAGTATCAACATATTGGGCAATCGCAAAGTCAATTGCAGAAAGCCCGGTCACAACCGTTCCAGTGGTGTCCCCGCTGGCGAAAGTCCCTTCGATGATAACAACTTTCTTGTTCCCAAAAACCGTCTTTTTAGTTGAAACAAGAGTGTAAGCCATATTTTTGCACTTTGGTCTTATTGAATTAGGCCAGACCGGTTATACGACTATTAACCGGGTTTAGGCGACTAGGCGGTTACGCCGCGAAGCACACCAGACCGGCGAGGTTGGGTGTTAATGAGGTTTCCATACCAGAAAATAAAGCCAACCTGGCCATCTTGGTTGACCGGCTCTCTCAAAGGAGTCACTATAAAGCCCTTGCCATCAGTAGGATGCTTGGGGTGCCTCATATAGTAGAGTTTCAAATACTTTTCATTCACGAAATAAACATATCCAGAGTCGCAGTATTCATCGGAGATCACCGGCACACCGCGAAACGACAGAGCTTTCATCCCTCCATCACCGGAGTTATACCCGGAAGCCTCGCTTTGGAAGCGAACTTGCGGTTGAAGCAAAGCTTCATAAGCGCTCCATACAGTTTCGGTGGTGACGATAATAGTCGGGGTATCCTGGCCTGATTTGCAACTATCAAACATAGTCGCAAGATCAGAAAGCATCAGCGAGCCGACATTAGCAGTATAATTGGCTCTGAACCAACTATGAGTGCTACGAGCTATATCACCATAAGTGTCGACATTCGTTCCGTCGTCAATCGCCGCGACAAGACCAGTGAGGTCTTTTGAACCATTGCCAGTCCCATCGCCGAACAATTGCGTGCAGAACTTGTCTGTCAAAGATTCCTTCGCTTCTTCCATTTCCGTATCCATCAGATCTGCGATCTTCTCCCCGCCATTTTGAGCAAGCTCAATATTGGAAAGAACAATCGGCTGATAGATCTGCTTGACATTCCATTTCGCTCTGGTGCGAGTTTTTTCTTGGCTCGTATCAAGAACATCAAGACCAGCGTAAGAACCACCTTGAGCATTATGCCTATACTTTACAGGCACTTGAATTGAAGTTCCGCCAGTCCAAAGTTTGGCGGCATCCCACAATCTGCCCAAAAGCGGGTGATCCTTTCCTATCTGGTCTACAATTTTAGGAAGAACCTTCTCCCGAGTGATGGAAGTAAGGTTATCCCAATCTACAACTGCCATGATAGTAAGGTTTTGTCAAGTTCTAATAATTTAGAACCAGCAAAAATTGTTAAAGATTAAGGAATTCCTCCTTCTCGGAACATATCGCCAAAAGACTTGTTTTCATCCGCTTTTCTATCATATTTTTTCTTCGGAGCAAGCTTTGGCTTCGGTTTTTCCCGAAGTTTCATTTCGCTTTTAGTGTTTTTAACTACTTGCGAAATTTCGTTAAAAACTTTAATGGCTTGTTCAAGGTTGATAGCGTTAATCTTCTCCGCTATCGCAAGGATTTGTTCCTTATTTGCCTTGAACACTGGATCAGTCCGCTCGTGAAAACGAATATCACGCTTGATGGCTTCCAGTTCCTCCTCTTCGCGGGCTTTTTTCTCGGCCTCGCGCTTTGCCATTTTTCTGTTTATCCGTTCTTCGTCGGAAAGACCTTCATATTCCTCATCGTCGTCCTCCGCTTCTTTTTGTTTGGACAACCTCTCTCGCATAAGGCGGTTTTCATTCCGCAACCTTTCGGCTTCCAAACGGTCTTCTCGCCAACCTTCTATGAGTTTTTTTTCCTTCTCCCCAAACTCTTTAGAAATTTCTTCCAGAGTTTTGGGTTCGGACGAGCTTGGCTTTTCGCCTTTCTCGTTCCCGGCAGAATCGTTGTTGGTATCCGATTCTTTATCTTCCTCATTACCGGCGTTTTCCGTGCCTGTGCTATCAGGCAACTTCTCGTTATCAATAAACGAGGGCATTTGTGGCTCTGACATAGCCTTGCTGTTTAATATTTAATATTTGAGAACGAGCAGGAATTGCACCTACTTTCGCTTTCCGTTCTTTTTTCTATACCTTGACCATTTATTAGGGACTGGCTTTGATCCATACTTCTCCGTCCAACGCCTCGCGATGGTGGGATGTTTCGCCCACATAAATCTTCTTTGTTTTTCGCTTCTAAACGGCATTTTCTTTTGAATTAAGCTTTTTAGATTCTTTCTCCATCTCTTGTTTGGCTTTCTTGCTGATAACCCGTTGGCGCGCCGCTTCCAGATGACCTTCCACCATCAGCTTGGCTAGAGTCGCTTTATCCACTTCGGCGTGAGCGTAAAGTCTGTCCATATCCTCTTTCTCCATTTTCTTCTCTGGGTCTTTGTAAAAGTCATAATGCAATTTGACGTGTTCCTTGTTAACCAGTTCTGGAGGCGTAGGAGGCACATCAGAACCGCCTTGAAATGCTTTATTCTCGGTATGCGCCCGCTCAATCGGGTTTTCAGTCATATCACCGCCGCTCGTCGCTTGATTTTGCATATCCGCCGCAATTTCTTCGGGATCTTCTTCGGAGATAAGCCCGAATTTGATCCAGTTAATAAGCCGATTGCATTTCTCCTGCGGGTCGGGCATATCCATTTCTACCATAAAGGAATAGGGATCAATGCTCTGGGCGTTCCAAAGCATCATCGCCCGGTCATATTTGTTGATTCTTACCATTGAACCCGGTTTGATTAGCGGCTCAATGCCTTCTTCCACTTCGTGATTGATAAGCTCTATTATTTCCATTCCTTCTTTCGCTCCCAGTTTCTTGATATAGTGCGTTTCGGTGTAGAACATCTTAATAAGCTGAATCCAACCCTCAAAAAGCTCCCTGATTCCGCTTTCAAGTTGCCGGGACTGGAATCTCACCGGCACTCTGTCCGATTCCCTATTCATCTGATCCTGCCCCAGCGTATTCGCTCCGGCTCTCCCGCGCGAAACATCGTGCTGGCCAAACAGATCGTCCAAATACTTCTCATCGTGCTCCATATCGGCAAGCAAAGCGTTCAATTCTGGCGCGCTTGATTCAATAATCTGCACCGGATTGGGGTTCTGGCTCATATCAGCGCGCAAAACTTGTAAAGGTTCATCGGTAATCGCCGCCGCTTCTTCTTCGGAGAAAGAATTGCTGTCCACCACCACTTTTTTGTTGCAACCGCGCAAGTTGTCCGCAATCTGCCTCTTTTTGTTCACATAAGACAAAAGCGTTTCTTTTCCCTGCGCAAACAAATCTTCGGAATAGAATTGTTTAGCCAGTTTCAAGCTTGGAATCTGCACAAACGGCTTTCTTGGCTCGGATAGAAAGTTCGTGATCGGCTTGAAACTCTCAATATCTGACGGATCTAGCACTTGCTCTAAAGGAACGCCACTTTTCTCTGCCGCCATTACCGCTTCCGGACGGGCTTCCCGCGCCCAATGCGCGATCTGGGTTAGCGGGTCTCGGTATTCAAAATAGGGATTCTGCTTTTTTTCAAGGATCATCAGCTCTCCCTCTTTGTTCCTCACGGCTTTTACCAAAAAATCATTTTCCCAATAATTAAACTCGCGCGCCACATTTCCCCGCCCGCCCGTGCTGATCAAATCCAGCCCTTTTTCCATCAGATTATTGACCGTTATCTGTTCAAATTTTATCTGGTCGTAGAAATCCGGATAATTGTTCTTGTAATATGTCCGGTTGCGAAGCGGATGATAAATTAAATACTCCGCGCTCTGAATATCCTCCGCGTCTGGCGAAATAGAAAGCTCCTCTTGAGTCACCAGTTCCATATCAAAATCATTGGTGTCATAGTTCCAGAACCAGTGAAGATAGGCGTCTGTTTTGATTCGGCAGTCAAATAAAGCTTGCGTAATCTTGTCCAGAAATCCCACCCGAAGCATCCCATATTCAATTGCCGCTTTTACTTTTTCCGCCTTTTTCACCGATTTGGGCTGGTCTTTGGCTGGGAGAATCTCCACTATCGGCATATTATCCGTGTCCATTCCCACCATATTGCGAATAGTGAGAAAAAATCTGTTAAGGAGCGCCTGCGAATTGTATTTTGAAAGCTCCAACCCAGCTACTTCTTCCAGTTTGCCCCGAAACAGCTTCATATTCTCATCGCAACGCTTCACAACGCGGTCGTGAAGAAGCTTCGCCTCACCCAATCGAAATTCAATCTTCTGCAGTAAAGCTGTGTCATCCCCTTCCGCTTGGATCTCTTCCAACAGAATGTCTTCTTTGGCATCCTCGCTGGTTGTGGCTTTAGTTTCGTATATTCCAAATTTATTCATAATTTCACAAAGTCTTCGGGATTATTTCTTTGCGCGACCTCGAGAAGCTGGCTGTGCGGGTCTTTCACTTTGTCTTCTTTGGGGAATCTCTGTAAAGCGGTGCCAATCGTAATATCCGGACGGCTCATAATGATATATCTGACGCAATCCACATTGTGATCATCTTTCTTTCGCGGAGCTTCTTTAGCATCGTTCTCATCAGTTGGGCTTTGTTTGCTCCACTTATAACCTTCCAATTCATCAAGCGTAGTAGTAAGAGTATCAAAGAAGAAAACTCGCGGTGCTCCTTCTTTTTTTGTAATCGGGTGCACTCTTTGCGGATCAACTCGCAAATATCTGTGAACTCTCGCGATTCCGGCTGAAACATCGTTGTTCGCATATCTTAATTTTAAGTCTTTGCCAGTTAGCTTCTTATATTCTTCGCGGTATTCTTGGTCAATCTTCTTCCCAGTCTTGCCGCGCACACTCTTGGCGGAAGGGTCAATCAGCCAATAATCAATCTTCTCATTGCCTGTCATCTCTACCAGATTCTTGCAGTGCTCATCTACGAAAGCGTCCGGCCTTGAATACTCCCTGTAAAAATACAAATCTCCTCGCGGGCTAACTGCCGCCCAGTTAAAGGCGGTCGGATTGCGCTCTCCGTGGTCAATACCACCTATCTTTAACCATTCATCCGGGATAGCAAACGGCTTGATACAATGAACATCACGCTTCAAATCTGGAAAAATCTGCCCTTCGAATACATCAAAACTTGCCAAAACATACCTTGAGTGGAGATCTCCCGTGTAGGAATTGAGCACTTCAAGATAATCTTCAGGCAAATGGATGTTTTCAGTTGAGGGAGCTTTGATTGTTAAAAATTTGGCGTGATCCGCGAGGCTTCGCAAGCCCTTGCCTCTTACGAATTGCTGATAAGTCCAGTTCTTTCCTTCCGAATTACTAGTAAGAAAGCCGCAACGCTTGGGCTGGGTCTTGTTCCGCAACCGCCCTTTCAGAACATTGAAAGTCATCTCGTCCACCTCGTTCACTTCGTCTATCCAGAACCAGCCAAGTTCCAATGATTTCAATTTTTCTATATCATCCAGTCCCCAGAAATAAATCTCGTGGCCGTTATAGAGCGTGAGCAGATTTTCGGTTTTGTTCCATTTCTTGACGAGCCGGCGATCCAAAACCTCCCAGAAAGTTTTCATTGTGGTCGCCTTTAAGTCAACCAATGTCTGGCGGGCAATCAATCCTCTTCCGTTCGGGGCTCTCAAAGCTAGCCGAAGCGCGGTGTGCGAGCCAATAAAGGTCTTGCCAGAACCAAATCCGCCTACATACCATACAAACTTGTATCTGGGGCTATCCAGCACCTTTTCAATAAACAATTCTTGCTTCGGAAGCGGCTCAAATTCCAATACTGCGTTCTTTTCTTGCTGTTCTTCAGTCAAAACTGGCTGATTTTGCTCATTTGAAAGGGTCATAACCTACTCTACCACCACCCCTTCACCCTCCAAAACCTGAATTTCCTCTACTTTACGGAGTAATTTAGTGGACTCTGGGCGAACAACAGGCGGCACATAAGCTGGATTATC
>DYKF01000076.1:0-1341 GCA_020722745.1 Caldithrix sp. | reverse complement strand
TTGAATCTCTCTTTAGTTGACAAAGAATAATAATAATGTTTAATGTTTCAACCCGATAATTATTATTATTCTTATGCTTATTATTTTTTTTTGACCCTTCCTGTGTACTCTATGTATATATTATAGCACTTTTTGCAGAAAAATGCAAGAGCAGACAATCCTGCCGAGCAAAGAGCCGCGCATTTTTGCCTGCTTCTATATCCTCCTCAATAGCCAGCGAAGCCCCTATTTTTATATGCTTTTTGGGCGGCCGAGCGATTGTCAAATAACAACCTCCGCTTCCCTCTGGCGCTTTTCCTGAATCATCTTTTGAAAATCACGCATTTCGGGCGCATATGCGGCGTAGATACAGGACATAATGCCGTCAATATGGACAATGTAATGTTTTTTTACACCTTTTTCTTTGATCACAATGCGGACAAGGCCTTTCTGGTGTTGAGGGAGATTCTCACTAACAATCATTGTAATCTGCGGATCTCCGTAGCCCTTGGGCTCTAGATTATCGCCATATACCAGCAGATCACCCTTTACTGGCTTAAAAACAACCTCATTGGTGATATTTCGGCTCTTGCTAGAACCAACCAGCGATGGCGGCACAATGATTTTACTTTGCATTTTCCTTTTCTTTTTTCGCTAATTCTAATAATCTCCAGAGGGCGTTATATAACTGAACGATTTCCATCTCGCCGAGCGTGCAAAGCAACCTATTTCTGAAACTTATCCCGATTTCAAGCGGAACTCTCCGCTCATTCACCTCTAAAGTTATGTCGCCTTCCTTAATTTTCATTGGTTTGGATTCGTTCAAAATCTTCTTCAGGAGATAGATGCTCTTCCTTGTAGCGAGCTTGCCTGTCTCTTAATTCCAGCAACCGCTTGGTAGCTTGCGTGCGCTCGTAGGAGATAACCGCAGTGCCCTTTGCGCTCTGTTTTTCGCCAATATACCGAATAAATGAATCAATCGTGCTTTTCACTGCTGGGCTGGCTTGATATTCTCTCAAGAAATCTCTCAATCTTTCAATGCTTAACATACCTCTATTATTATTTAATCACTTTTTGTTTTTTTGTCAACTTGGAAAAATGTGCGTAAATAATTAGGCGATATTTTCGCTTGTTTATACGATTATTTGAAGTTATCCACAACGAACACTTGACAAAATATTAGAGCGGATGTAGACTGATAACAGATAATTATTAAGCCAATGGGTGAAAAGCAAACAAAAAAATGCGCAACATTCTCGCAAGAGGGTGGAACAAAATCAAATGGCCGCTATTCCTAATAATCTGGACGGCAGGAGTAATCGGCTGGACACTGGCGATCCCGATCTATCAGGAAATGAGAAA
>DYKF01000075.1 GCA_020722745.1 Caldithrix sp. | reverse complement strand
AAAAATCTGCACGAAGTGCACCCCCCCCAACCACCATGGAGCCACGATTGCCTGCCCGCATAGAAGAATTTATTACACTCTAAACGCGAGTATCCTCTGACAAGCTTCCTCTCGCTTGTCAGTTATGTCTCCGGGTTTTACAAATTTGATATAGTGTTGCTCAATGGAAATCAAATTGGCCTCATCGAAGTTAAATACAGATTAACTCCAAAAGACATCAGAAAATTTGCTAAACATTCCATTCCTCTGTTTAAACAAATCTTTCCGCAGTATGCGAACTCTGTCATTTATGGCGGTGTGGCCGGGTTGAGCTACGCAGATGGCGCACTAAACGAAGCACAAGAGCAAGGGCTTTTTGCGTTAGCCAACGAAGGCATGGAAGTAAAATTTCTTAACGAATCGGTTAATCCGCTTTAATTCAAGATAAACTCCGGAGAGAAAAAAACACAGATCGCACTTATATAGAACAGGCGCAACCAGCGCTGCAGAAAAAGACAATAGATAAATCCCCTCTGGCAAAAAAAATTCCGTTTGGTAACAAAGCGCTGCCCGCGTAGGGCCCCCCATCTGCCCTTCCTCTACCGCATCTACTGCGTCCACGTCGTGACAAAATAAACCGGGTAGCTCATCCACGTGAACTGGCTCTATAAAAGCGAAAGAGCCCTGCCAAAAATCATTTACACCCGCTTAAGCTGCCAAAATTTGAGCAGAACCATGGAATTTCTGCTCAATGCACAACACAGACAGAAAATCATGGGATTTTTTTTCCGGTACGAAACAGAAATCCTCCTGTTCGCACACCAGTCCATTCGCGCACTCGTAACGAGAACAGACATGACGGCGCAAATGAGCGAAATAACACAGGATACAAAGCGCCTGCCACTAAGACGTATCACAGGAACAGATATTCTACTCGATATTTTTTCGGCATACGCAGTCGAATACGGATCGCGCACCGTTCTACCCGTCTTAAATTCTGCACTGGAAATTGAAACATTTGTTACTCGAGACAATCTGTCCGATTGGATGAACTCCGAAAACAATACAAGACCAATTACGCCAAAACTTCCAGACCAGCCAACAGATCCACTGAATACTCACCAGGAAATTCTTTCGGCAGGATTTGACTTTCTCACAGAGGAAGAAGCAGAAATAGAACCAGAGCAACCCGTAGAACAGAAATCCCCCCGCACGGAAAATATATTGCTACCTAAAGAAAGTGCCAGCGGAAAAATGGAGCAGCTCGCCATTGCTGCCCTGGAAACGCTTACGCTTCCCATGCTGGCGTGCAATGCAAAAGGGCAGGAAATTTTTTATAACGAAGAGTGGGACGAAATTCGGCGGAAGTACAGAGATTCTCTGTCATGCGGGCGACTGTTCTCCCTCGCGCGCGAAAAAATCACGGAAGCGTGGATAGACAACTTCGCGTCGGCAAGCCCTGTAATTATTTTACCCGGGTTTGTTCCAGGATTTTCCATTACCATGAGAGCCATAGAAAAAAGAGACGAAAAAGACCAGAGCACAACCGAAGGCTATTTGTTCTGGCTGTTGCGCCACGAAGAAGTAAAACTGCAGGCACTCTCGACAGATAATTTTTCCGGCCTGACACTTCCAGAAATTACAGCAGAGGCAGAAAAGCGGGCCATTGTCTGGGCCATGGAACAAACCGACGGAAACCAGTCCAATGCGGCCATGCTGCTGGGAATCCCCCGCCAGACGTTCTCGTACAAATTTCGAAAATATTTTGCATCAAAGGGCAGGAGCTGATTATGGAATATATTTACTTTGGCACGCTGCTCATCATTCAGTTTTCTCTGCTTTTCTTTTTTTCCTTTTATCTGCAAAAAATGCGGACTGCTGAACAAAACCCAATCCCTGCGCTGCGCTGCGTGCTACAGAGCGCCCGCAATCTATTCTTCAGGCTATCAGGGTATATTTTTGCTCTCTCGGTTCCATTGCTCATTCTCTTTGCACTTTTATCACAGGGCTTCTCTTACGGAAAAACTGCGTACATTCTTTTTTTTGTGGGAGGAAGTGTCGCTGCCTTTCTCACATCTTGGCTTTCTATCATTGCCTATTCCAGCAGCGTAAAGTCTCTCGTTCTCCGGGGAGATTACCACAGCATAAGCGGAATCCGCGATACCCATATTTTAAACGGAACGCGAACTCTCTTTATTCTCAATCTGCTCATTATTTTTCTGGCACTCATTACAACATTCATGTACGAACAGCAGCACAGACTCACGCTGCTGCTGTACGGTTCCGGCTTCACCTTTTATACGGGGCTGTTCAGGGCGTTTCATTCCCAGCTTGCCCTGTCCCTGCCACGGGCGCTTCAGATTACGTCTGAACGAGAGGTTGCCATTCCAACAGGAGATTTTCGCAATCCGACGGTATCCAACAATTTATCGGCTAAAATTTTGTCCGAGGGTGCGACTGCCTTTCTTGACCTCGCAGACTCACTTCATCTGATTTTTTTGCTCACATTCTTTTACGGAACCATGTCCGGACTCATCCTCTTTGCCATGCCCGTCGCCATCCTTGCCAGTGCAGCCACCATGGGATATCTATACAGCGCCAGACTTATTTCGAGAGAGCTTTTGTCTCGGAGAATTTTTCGAGCTAAAATCCTCTCCTATGCCCTCACGGCAGCTATACCTCTTTTTATCTCGTTTACTTACGAAGAAATTTATCCCCTTGTTTTTCTCGCTGGATTTTTAATGCGGGAACTCGTCTTTCGCGAACAAATGCATAAAATACGCCTTGCCTCGCGTGAAGTTTCCAAACTGGCATCTGCTGCCAGAGAAAGCTTTGCCGCGTTGTTTTTTCGGGGAATTACCTATGCATCCTATTCTACGCTCGTATTTCTTCTTCCCGGTTTGGCCATTCTACTGATTGCTTCTTTATCCGAAATTCGCCACGAAACTGTTTTCCTGTTCCTGCTTGGCTTTACTCTTCCACCCATTTTTTTCTACACGTTCCATTCTCTGCACGCCACTCTCGATTTTGTCCAAAAGTTCGAAAAATTAAACCAGTCTGCGAAATCAAAAAGTATAGAGGACAACCTATTCTTTGCTCATGATATTGAAGGTGATTCTCCCGTGCGCGTGCAGATGATATCGTTTCTGATTGGAATGGGAGTAACGACTCTCATTCTGGGTGATGCTGAATTTCTGGAATGGTCAACCTTTCCATGTGCGGC
This sequence comes from Caldithrix sp., assembly GCA_020722745.1. GTDB lineage: Bacteria > Spirochaetota > Leptospiria > Turneriellales > Turneriellaceae > DYKF01. The sequence continues at coordinate 8,487 of DYKF01000075.1, read as the reverse complement.
ATCCATATTGTTTGTGTTTGCCATGATTCCACTCTTGCCATTTCAGTTCAATATGTCTTTACGGTCCGCCCGGCGGATAGCAGAAAACATCCACTTGCAGTTCCACAATTCTCCGTCGCTGCTGACGGGAGAAACAAATCCCGATACAAAGCAGGCAGATAGAATCGGAGCTTTTTATGCTACGATAACCATGGCCTCTTTTGGAATCACTCTGTTTGCAGTCGTTCTGGCAGAGTACTTTTTTCGCGGCGCTTCTTCCATTCTGCTTATCACTTCACTGCTGCTTTTGCAGCCAGCATCGTACCTGTTAATGCATGCAGCTTTTTTATGGCAAAAACGCAGCGAAATGGCACATTCCAGCAGCAGCAGGGAAAACAGTAAAGGGAAAAGAAACGCAGAAATGGCAGTAGAAATATCCCTGCCCCTGCGTGAAGGTTTAGCGGCGCCGGCAGGGGCCATCACTAAATGGCTTGCCCTGGTGCTGTTGGCCAGTTCTTACATTTCGCGGTGAACAAAGGCACCGTTTGCATAGGTAAAATGCAGCGGCTGCCCTGTCTTGATTTCGTATTTAAGAATTTCTTCCGGAGAGAAATCCTTGAGGTACATAACGATAGACCGCAGAGAATTTCCGTGTGCAGAAATGAATACATTTTTGCCTTCGTGCAGAAGTGGTACAATGGTATCCTTAAAAAAGGGAATGGTTCTTTCTGCCGTATTTTTAAGCGCTTCGCCATTGGGTGGTGGAACGTCGTAGCTGCGGCGCCAGATGTGAACCTGGTCTTCTCCGTATTTGTCTGCCGTTTCTTTTTTGTTCATGCCCTGCAGCTCTCCGTAATAGCGCTCGTTTAGATGCCAGTCGCGGATGACCTCAATGGAATTATGCTTTGCGGCTTCACCGTAAATGGTATACCATTCGGTATGCTGTTTTTCTTCTTCCGTTGCCGGTGGATAGGGACGAACAATCGGCACTTTGCCCGATGTATTTTTCAGCATAGCCAGTAAAGCTGTCTGGAGAGCGCGAATCTGAGTAGATGTATATATGACATCGAACCGAAAATCTTTGAGGAGAAGACCGGCATCTGTGGCTTCCTGGACTCCCTGCTCTGTCAGGGGAACATCTACCCAACCGGTAAACAGATTGCTGAGGTTCCAGGCACTCTGGCCATGGCGCAATAAAACGAGATCACTCATAAGTGAGATTTGAATTTATTTATTTAGCTGACCGTCAAATCATTTTTATTGACCCCAGAGGCTAATCCGTTTCCATGGCTGCATGTTACGGGCCATCCTTCTTCTGCTTTCGATAGCCGTTCTTCAGGCGACCGAAAACCAGAGCTGTCTTAAATGCCATGGCATGGCCAATCTGGCCGAGCAAACTGGTCCCGGCCGGAGACTGCACTCTTACCACGTTGCCCCTTCTGGCTTCGAACATTCCAACCACCATTCACTTCGCTGCTCCGATTGCCATGTTCAGGGTTACTCGCAATATCCGCATGCCGCAGCGAAAACAATTCCAGACTGCCTCGGCTGCCACCAGAACAATTCCGCATTTTTAGACGGCTCCAAAGAAAGATCCCTTCTGCTGCGCGATATGGAAAAAATGAAAACGGAATTTGAACAGAGTGCGCACCACTCTGCCCTCAAAGATTCTTTTACCTGCGTGCACTGCCACAATCCCCATCGTTTTGCCGACCAGCGCGGAAAGAACTTGTCATTTGAAGAGAGAATAGAATGGTCCAATGCGGTCTGCCTAAACTGCCATAATTCCGAAAAACAAATCAACGAACTCAAAACAAAAGAGTATGTATACCGCACGCCAGAAGAAATCCATGCGTGGCTGCCTTCTACAGAGATGCACTGGAAAAAAGTGCGCTGTGTAGACTGCCATGCAGATTTTTCTGGTATGGAGCGCAACGAAGAAGAAAGATTCTCTCATAAAATCAACCCAAAAGAAAAAGCCGTGCGCAATTGCAAGGAATGTCACTCTACAGAAAGTATTCTTACCACGCGTGTTTACCAGATGAACATGCGGAAGGCGCGGGAAGAAGAAGGACTCATTACGGCCATCCTCTGGAATAATTCCTACGTGATTGGGGCCACGCGAAACCGCTGGCTCGATCTTTTTTCTTTGACGCTTCTGGTCTCCGGCGTTGGCGGAATCGCCATACATGCCTATGCCCGCTACTACGTTTACCGCAAAAACCGCAGGGAGAAGAATGATGGAGAATAAGCATTCCAGTCTGGGAGAATCTCATCTCGACCGTTTTTTCTATCCGCTCTGGCTGCGCATATGGCACTGGCTCAATGCAGGGCTTTTTCTACTTTTGATAGCATCGGGCGTATCCATGCATTTTTCATCTTTGGAAAAACCGCTCATTCCGTTTGAGGCAGCAAGTCTGTTGCACAATGTTTCGGGAATTCTGCTGACGATCAATTATGCATGGTTTGTAGTGGCCAACTTTGTCTCTGGCAATTACCGCCAGTACATACCGGTATTTAAGAACATTTTTGCGCGACTTTTTCTGCAGGCCCGCTATTATCTGTACGGAATGTTCCGTGGAGAAGACCATCCCTTTCACATTTCCAGAAAGAGAAAATTCAATCCACTGCAGCAGCTCGCCTACGTAGTCGTCGTTTATTATTTTATTCCCTTTGTCATTGGCAGCGGGATTCTGCTGTTCTTTCCCGAACTGGCTCCCGAAAACTTTCTCGGATTTTCGGGAATCACACCCGTGGCCATCTTCCATATCAGCATTGGTTACATGCTCACGTTTTTTATGGTGGTCCACGTGTATCTGGCTACCCATGGTGAAACTATTTGGGAAAATTTCCACGGTATGATTACCGGCTACCATTCAGGGCATATTGAAACGCATCCTCAAAGTAAAGATGAATCCAGCAAGGAAGGCAAACCATGATTGAACCAATCATTCTGTTTTTACAAAAAATCACTTCGGTAACGGGCAGCTTTCTGGTGAATAGAATCCGGCAACCCGTTTCCACTACGGCTTTTTTTCTATTCGCCATCTTTGTATACTGGGGATCAGGAAAATTTTACCATGCGGCCTTTGAATGGTATACCGGCGTAAAAAACGCTCCTCTTACCTATGGTGCGTTTAAGGCAGAAAACGGGGAGACGATCGAAAATTCGCGTCGGATTACAGACAGGGAATTCCGGCAGACAGCCATAGAAATTGTTCTTCGAGAAAAAAAAGAAACTCTCCATGAAAGTATCTCAGAAGACAATGAATTCGCCAAAGAAGTCAAACTTGCCATGCACCAGGATCTTCGTTCCTTTACAGCCGAAAGCCGGTACAAACATATTGGGTATTTTGAACAAGCAGGAATACGTCAATACGAAGGGCCCGCAACCTGTTTAAGCTGCCACAAAGACATGGAAGTAACGGATGGAAAAGGCCACACGCACAAAGTCAATACCCTCAACAATGTAGTCGACTCTGTTCACTTTCGCTTTTTCTCCAAGGGAGAGGGATTTTCTACCATTGGTTACGATGGCCGCGAAGTAAACGGCAAGGGTGCGCGCAAAATCCCCATTGGTAAAATTGACCGCGCCTGTGGCGTTCCGGGATCCTTCAGTTGGACCGGCTGGGCCGCCCTCGTAGAAACAAAGCCAGAGCACCTGCACGGCAAAAAAGAGATGCGCTCCGAAGGTTGCGGGCAATGCCATATTGGCGGCAATTATCATCCGGCAACAGAAATGATGATGCCCATTGGAGGCGTTCCCAAAGTCGCTAAGGAGGGAATCGATTGTCTTATCTGCCATTCCCAGGAATACAACATGAACTATCGATTTGTGCTCCAGGATAAGCATGGTTTGCGCTGGAACCAGGACAGAACCATGAAGGCTGCCATGGCCGTGACACAGCCAACCAACGAAAACTGTCTAAACTGCCACCAGCACAATATGGGAGGCGATGCTCACGAAGACAACCTGGCCGCCAAAAATCTGGGGTTCATCAACAAGCGACTCATTCACATTGGTTCTAAAAGGGCAAACGTATTTTCTAAATCACACGACGTTCACTATGCGGCAGGCATGAAATGTACGGACTGCCATGTTCCTGAGGGACATAAAATTCCGCGTGGACCCATGGGTACCGATCTGGTTGCCAACGATCTGCCTGGCAAAGAAGTATCCTGCGAACGATGCCATACCAGCGCGCCGCACGTAAAATCGAAAGATCGCATTATGCTCAATGGCCATACAGAACGCGTAGCCTGCGAAACCTGCCATATCACTAAACTCGACAAGCGAAACGCTGTACTGCGGGACTGGGTACACCCAACCTGGGATGAAGAAGAAGGCCTCTGGACGCCGACCGATATTTATCGCAATGGGGAACCGGGCCACGGCGTACAGTTTCTATGGTATAACGGCAAAGGCACTTTTCTGGCCAATGCTCTCGGAGCCAACCCAAACGGCAGCGACGATTACAACCCACTCATGAAACAGCTCACACAGATTAACGACCCTGGTGCGCGCGCGCAGATTCGCGAAGAAGCTTTGGGAATTATCCGCAAATATAATCTGAACGAAGAAAAATATTTAACGGAAGCGTTCAACGTTCTATCGCAGCTGTCGCCAGAAGTCCGCAAACAGAGAGCCGCAGAAATCGAAAAGAATATTCGCGCTGCAATGCAATCGGGTCAATCCAGAATCTATCCATTCAAAGTATTCAATGCTCTCATGTACGAAGACATGAACAACGTAGGACCTTACGGCGCCATGATTCTTCCATTTGACTATAAAACCTATTATGAAACGGGCAATTCACTGGAAAGCGCACGCGTGGCTACCGACAACACGATGATCCGCAGAATGTACCAGCTCCCCTTTAAGCTCTATATGATGGATGAATTCATGTACTATTTTGGAGTGCCCGGCTGGAAAACCGAGTATCCATTTGACCGCAAGGGAAATCCGAAAAACGTGGAGCCTAAATGGATGCGCCAGATGGGCACACTCATGATTAACCATGGCATTGAAAAAGATGGTCGGGGCTGCGCTGAATGTCACTCTCCCAAGGGAATTCTCGACTTTGAAAAGCTCGGCTACTCCAAAGCGCGCATTGCCGATTTAACAAACCTTCGCGAGCTTAAAATGGCTCGCTGAGTTGCCCAGTCTGCTTAATTTCGATCTATCTTAGGAGGTGCCTTCGATACAAATCCGTCTTTGACGGATTCACAACTTCGTCCACTGCGTGACGATGTAAACTGTGTCAGGGTAAACTACATGGAACGACCCCGTTCTTAAACGGGATTCTCAAGGGCACTTCCTCTACTTCGTCCATTTCATGACGATACGCTTCGCTACTCGAGGTAAACTATTCTGCGTTGCAGACTACTCGATGTAAACTCACCGTTTTCCCCGATATGAAATGAACGCAGTAGCGAAGTCGAGACGCCGAGAGGCCGATGGAACGACCCCGTGCTTAAGCGGGCTCAAGGGCGAAGGCCCTTGAGCCCGCTGGGAGACAGCGGGAAAGACCGCATACCAATGTACTTTCTTGCAACAAAATATCTATAGCTGTTTAATAAGAACAAAGAGCCCACCGCGCGGTGGGAGTACAAAGAATGAGCAGCCACTGTGGCGACAAATTAACTCCTGCCGGCTGCCAAACGCTGCCCGCACAGGGCACCACTGCATTCAGTGAAATGCTAAATGTCTGCTTAGAAAGACGGTTTTGTAACGTATTCAAAATTTTGAAAAAATAGAAGTTGAACTAACTTTGGAGGTTAGGGGGATCGAACCCCTGACCTTCACAATGCCATTGTGACGCTCTCCCAGCTGAGCTAAACCCCCGGTACAGGCCAAAATTTTGATGCGATACGTACTGTCAATACTTTTCAACGAGGTGCTGAGCAAACCGTCTGATATCAATGACGAAATATTTCCAACGGTCGCATCGACATCGCTGCAACTGTACCAGCTTACCGAAGATCTATTTGCTTGCAAAAACAATTGTGCAAAACCTGGTGTCGAATGCCATTAAATTTACTCCGGAAGGTGCACGCATTTCCATAATTGCACGGGAACTATGCGCAAATAAAATTGAGATAACATTGGAAGATAATGGAGTAGGAATTCCTGAATCCGTACAACCCCGTTGTTGCCCTTACCGCTCATTCGGGAGAATATTTTCGCGAAGAGTCTCTTTCTGCCGGCTTGGCTGCAATACAATCCAAAGCATTTGACCGCCAGTTTCTGCCGGGTACGCTCTCTGCATGAATGCACCCGTTGCCGCTCGACTAAAATTTATACAAAGTAAGTTCTGAAATATATTTGAAATCTTTTTTATTTAGAGTATACAATTCCATAGAATTATCAATCGCTGTAGCGGCAATAAGCGCATCTGGAATATCGAGGTTGTGGCTTTTGGAATATTTCTCAATTAATTGCATAGATAATGCTGAAATGCTGGTGGATAAATGCACTGTATGCAGTTCTGCCAGTGCTTTTTTAATATATACCAGTTCTTTTTTGTTTCTGGCACCATAGAATAATTCCATTACGGTGACTGACGATGCAGCAAGATTCTCAAACCTGGCTTCGATCAAAGTTTTCCGAATGGATTTGTCTCCTTTAAAATATTCTATCAATATATTCGTATCAAGTAGAATCATCTTTTCCAAGCTTTTTTTCTGAGCTCTTCCAGGGTAATTTGGGAATTTTTCCAGACTCCTGAGATATTCTGAAAAAATGGATAAGCCTTCTCAGGGATATTTTTCTCTATTTCAATAAAATCTAGGTCTTGCAATAACTGGATTAAATGAGTCCCTTTTTCTTCATCTTTAATGCGGATAGTGAGTTTCATTTAAGTGACATGATTGTGAGAGATTCCCCATAATGGCAAGCAGGATTTTAGCGGCACCTGCCCGAATCGTTCGACTAATAATAGGCAAGCCTAAAAATTAATTTTTCAGGCTTGCGATCGATAGAGAGAGAACAACAAATCTCTATTTCAAAGTGAATCATTGCAGAAGTTCTCAAAAGACAACCAACATAAGTTGACAAATTGAAGCAAACATTAGAATGACCGCGCCGACAGCAAAATAGTTGCGGCGTGATTGGAAAAACAACAGGAGAAAAACATGGGAGACAGCTTTTCAGAAGTAACCAGTGTCAGCTGGTTTAGTAGAATTAAACAATCCATTGGAGGGATCGTCGGGGGATTCGTCCTTTTTATAGCATCCTTTGGAGTTCTCTGGTGGAACGAAGGCAACTTTGTGAAAACCAAAAAAGCACTGGAAGAAGGCGCCGGCGTTACCATCGCGGTAGAAGGCACCAAAGTGAACAGTGCCAACGAGGGCAAACTGATCCACATGACCGGACAGGCAGAAACCACGGACATTGTGAAAGACAGCGAACTGGGATTTTCGCCATCTGGCAAAGTTCTGTATCTTTCCCGCACGGTAGAAATGTACCAGTGGGTAGAGCAAACCAAATCCGAAACGCGCGACAAACTGGATGGTTCCAAGGAAACCGTAACTACGTACGAATACAAAAAGGAATGGTCCAACACATACCACGACTCCGGCGAATTTAAAAAGCCAGAGGGGCATAAAAACCCGTCCTTCCCGGTGCAAAGCGAATCGTGGAGAGCCCAAAACGTGAACGTGGGCGAATACCAGCTCCCAACAGACCTCTCTTCGCAGATTTCTGGAGCAAAAGAAGTTCCTTCTAACGAAGTTAAGTACGCGTCTATGCCTAGTTCCGTTCGCAGCAGACTCTTTCGCGAAGGAGCTACGGAAAAAGTGGGAGACATCCGCATTTCTTACAGCCTGATAGAAAGCCCGCAGCAGGTTTCCATCATCGCACAACAGAAAGGGAACACTTTTACGCGCTACCAGACCTCCATCAAAGAAAAAACAATCTTTATGCTGGACATGGGTCTGCGCACCAAAGAGGAAATGTATGCAAGCGCTCACCAGGCTAATTCCATGATGACATGGATTTTCCGCCTCGTTGGGTTCCTGGCCATGTTCTTTGGCCTTCAGATGATGCTCGCACCCATAGCCGTGATTGCAGATATTATTCCCATCTTTGGTGGCATGGTCAGCTTTGGCGTTGGCCTCATTGCGGCCGTAGTATCTGTTCCCCTAACGTTTATCACGATTGCTCTGGCATGGCTTCGCTTTCGCCCGATTACGGGAATCATTTTGATTGTCGTGGGTGTAGGCTTGAGTGCAGGGCTTTTCTACCTGAAAGGCATGATGGGCAAAAAAGACAAACCAGCAGACGGTGCAGTTGCCTGACGGCGGCTGAGCAAATCTAAGGGCTACGCCCGCCTGGCAGCCGGAGGAAAAACGCGGGGAATTATTTTTCCCGCGAAGAGAGCCAATCTCCCTCTGGCTTTTTTATTTTTTTATCCCTGATTGAATTTCTTATGAAAAATCTTTAATAAACTTAAGTAACCTCTGATTAAGCCCCTCCTCACATTTTGTACAGGCTAAAGTTGAGTTGAA
>DYKF01000332.1 GCA_020722745.1 Caldithrix sp. | reverse complement strand
AGTCCACGGAGGGACTTTTTGCCTGCGGCTCGTTGCACGTTCAGAGGTTACCTAATAAAGTTGGCCAAAATCGAGGAGACTGGAAGTCCCCTCCTCAACCGACTGCATACGAATTTTCACTTCTTTAATTGAGGCTTATCTAATGTTTTGTCCTCTGAGACAACAGACGACAAATCAACCGCGTTTGGAGCGCTCCACAAAAGAACGCTGATTAGCGCCCGTATAAATCTGGCGAGGGCGACCAATGCGCGTCTTGGGATTGTTGATCATCTCGCGCCACTGGGCTATCCAGCCAGGCATGCGGCCCAAAGCAAACATAACGGTAAACATGTTAGTGGGGATGCCAACCGCACGATAAATGATACCAGAATAAAAATCGACATTCGGGTACAAATTTCGCTCTTTGAAATATTCATCGTTCAGAGCCACTTCCTCCAGCTTTTGGGCAATTTCCAATAAAGGATCGTTTATGCCCATCTTGGCAAGAACCTCGTCTGTAGCCCTCTTGATAATTTTGGCGCGCGGATCAAAGTTTTTATAAACTCGGTGGCCAAAACCCATCAGGCGGAAACCAGAAGTTTTGTCTTTAGCCATTTCTACAAATTTGGCAGTGTTGCCACCATCCTCATAAATATGCTCCAGCATTTCAATCACTGCCTGGTTGGCCCCACCGTGCAAAGGGCCCCAGAGAGCGTTCACGCCAGAGGCAATAGAAGCATACAAATTGGCCTGCGAAGAACCTACAAGGCGAACGGTAGAAGTAGAACAATTCTGCTCGTGGTCGGCGTGAAGTATTAAAAGGAGATCAATGGCTTTCTCGACAACGGGATCAATCTCGTAGTCCTCGGCAGGCACAGAAAACATCATGCGCAAAAAATTTCCGATATAAGAACGCTTGTTATCCGGATACACCATGGGATGGCCAATAGACTTCTTGTGAGAATAAGCGGCAATCGTGGGAGTCTTGGCCAGCAGACGGCGTATGGAAACCTCCTGCTGGTCGCGCTTCAAAGGATTCATGGAATCGACATAGTAACCAGAAAGAGTGTTAATCATGGACGCAAGAATCGCCATGGGATGAGAATCTTTCGGAAAATGATCGTAGAGGCGCTTAAGATCCTCGTGGATCATGGTGTGATGAAAAATACTCTGGCGAAAATCCTGGAACTCGCGCTCGGTGGGAAGCTCGCCATAAATGAGCAAATACGCGACTTCCATAAATGTCGATTTTTCGGCCAATTCTTCAATGGGGTAACCACGATAACGAAGTATCCCCTTCTCACCATCGAGAAACGTAATCTCGCTCAGTGTGGCTCCCGAGTTAGCGTAACCCTCGTCCAGAGTAATGTATCCGGTCTGCGAACGCAGGTTAGAAATATCAATGGCCTTTTCGCCCTCGGTTCCCTCAATGACGGGAAACTCGTATTCTTTGCCATCCAGAATAATTTTTGCTGTCTTCATGTTTTCCACCTGCGACAGCTTCCCGACGCTATCCCTTTTAGCAAGTATTTTCTTGCTTCTGCCAAAATGCCAAGGGGGCGCTGCGCGCAGGGTACTTTCCGCTCGAATACGTTGCCCCCAGAGCGGCTACCTATTCTTTGTCCATTCACCTGCGGTAGGCGTATTGTTATTATTGCATAGCAATGTAATTTATTCGCATATCGCCCGCCCGAAATCGCCACAGCCCCGCCAGCTTGCCCTTTGTTTGGAAAAGGCAAGACTTTTTCCCTCTGGGGTTCAATTTTCC
>DYKF01000074.1 GCA_020722745.1 Caldithrix sp. | reverse complement strand
GGCTAAAATACCACCTGAAATACGAAATTTGCCCCTTCGAGCGGCTCTGGCAGGGCCCACTCCCGCCCGGCTACGCCTTTGTGCACTGGTAATCCCCCTGCCAATCATGCTGCAACACTAAACCGCGCCGACGCGATGTCAAGCTATTTATAATCGCCGCGCCCGCCTGGTACAGCAATCAAGGCTCTCTGTAGCAGAACATAAAAATGGTAGCAAAATCCCTGCATACAGCTATGTGCAAAACAGCAGGAAGAATGTCGCTATGTTGCCTATTCCTTATCCCTTTCTCCTTGTGTTTTGGATTTTACACTTCAATATTGGGAAAGGGACTTTACTTTTCAAGCAAAATCCCCTAAAAATCTGTCAGATATCTCTCTGGGTTGCAACCCCCCACTTATTAAAGGATTGACAAAATAAAAAAAGAACAAACGTTCGCTGATAATGCAATTTCAAGAACTATCGCTGAATACCTACCTCCTGGAGAAAATACAATCACTGGGATTTCAGGAACCTACTGCCATTCAAAGCGCTACCATACCACTCTCCCTGCAGGGAAAAGATCTCATCGCCTGCGCTAAAACCGGATCCGGAAAAACTCTCGCCTTTTTGCTGCCAGTTCTCGACTATATCATCCAACATAAATCCGATGAAAACAAAAACCCGCGCGCGCTCGTTTTGGCCCCCACGCGGGAACTGGCCGTCCAAATATCGGAAGAAGCCGAAAAACTTGCCGAAAGCGAAGTCGCCATGGCAACACTGTACGGCGGAGTCGATTACGAGCTGCAAAGAAAAAACCTGTCCAATCAGCCTAAACTGATTATTGCGACCCCGGGCAGACTCCTCGATTTTTTAAGAAATAAGGAAATCTATCTGGGAGATGTTGTTCGCGTGGTTCTCGACGAGGCAGACCGCATGCTCGATATGGGTTTCATAGACGATGTAAAAAAAATAATGGCAGCCACCTCCGAAAACAGGCAGGTTCTGCTGTTCTCTGCGACCATTGATTATTCCGCCATTTATTCTGTCTGGGACTACATGAAAGAACCAGAAGAAATTCTCATCAACCCCGAACTCATCGATCACGAAAAAATCAGCCAGTCCGTTCTGCACCTTTCGCGCGACGAGAAACTTCCCTATCTTATCCAGTTTCTGGAGCACAACGAACTCGAGCCGGTTATCATATTCTCTAACAGCCGTCGCTATGTCGACACGATTGTAAGCAATCTCAACTACCACAGCATTCCCGCACAGGGCCTCTCTTCCACCGTAAACCAGAAGAAGAGACTGCGCATTCTGGAAGATTTTAAAGAAAACAAGTTTCGCGTTCTCGTGGCTACCGATGTTGCCTCGCGCGGTCTTCACGTAGAAGACATTAAACTCGTCATCAATTACGATATTCCCCAGGAACCAGAATCATATGTGCACCGCATAGGCAGAACCGCCCGGGCCGGAAAAAGTGGAGAGGCTATCAGCATCTGTTCTGAACACGATTACGACTTTCTCGAAAAACTGGAACGCTATCTAAAATACAAACTTGATGTAAAAAAGCCGGAAGAACGATTCATAGACAATACGGAATTTGTTCGCATAAAGGAAGCCCCGCGCGGGGAAGACTACGACAACAGCCGTCGCAAAGAACGCCCTCCGCAAAGACAGCAGGCTCCCAGAGAACATCGAAAATCAACGCATCGCCACCACCCGGCCAAAGAATTTGCTCAAAGGCCGCTTCGTCCGGAGGCCTTGCCTCCCAAACAGAAAAACCCACCCAGAGATATTCCGCGAGAAAGCCGCCGCGAAGCTCCCGTCGTCGTGGCGAGAGCGTTATCTGGCAGTGCAAAAGTAGGATTCTTTCAGCGCATTATCAACTTTTTTACCGGGAAAAAAGAACAAAAGCACGCAATTTCCAGAAAGACTATGGAACTTCTCGAAAGAGAAGCGCGCGAACACAGAGATGGCCGCAAACCATTCCACAAACCGAATAAGCGCAAAGGTGGCAGACAACCTTCTTCTAAAAAGAAGTAAAAGCTCTCTTTTAACGCTCTTTGCATCACGATTGCTCATGGACAGAGGACTGTTTCGCAAGCATTACAGAAAAGCTCTGCGCGCAGTCGGCTCTGCGATAGAAACGTATAACCTTATAGAAGAGGGAGACCATATTCTGGTGGCCGTCTCTGGCGGAAAAGATTCTCTCTTTTTACTACACATTCTGTTGGATCTCCAGAGAAAAGCTCCTATCCATTTCAAGCTCACAGCCTATACGCTGGACCAGGGATTCCCGGGATTTCGGACAGATATCCTGAAGCAACACTTTGAATCGGTTGGCATTCCGTATTGTTTTTCCAGCCAGAATGTTCCGCAGGCGGCAGAAACTGCCATGCATGGCAATATGCTCTGCGCCTTTTGCTCCCGCATGCGAAGAGGAAAAATCTACGAAGACGCTGAGAAAATTGGTACGAATAAAATAGCCCTGGGACACAATGCAGATGACGCCATGGAAACTCTGTTTTTGAACATGTTCAATAACGGGCGGCTGGCCGCTATCCCTCCAAAAATTCGCAGCGATAACGACAAACACTGGCTCATACGCCCGCTCATTACGATGGACGAACGAGAAATCATTCTGTTAACGGAGGCGCTTGCTCTTCCCGTAATTCCCGGCAACCTTTGCGGAATGGCCAACCGGCAAAAACGCCTGGAGCTAAAACAGTGGCTGACCGAAAGAGAATCCGTTTTTCCCGGAGCGCGGGGTTCCATGAAAAACGCACTATCCAATGTTCAATCTCGCTATTTATGGTAACTACCACAAGCAATTACAGATCGAGTTCGCCCACTTTCTGGGCATTTTCCTCTATAAAACGGCGGCGCGGCTCTACCTCATCTCCCATGAGAGTCGTGAAAACCTCGTCTGCAATAATGACATCATCCATGGTCACCTGCATCAGCACGCGGTTCGCGGGATCCATCGTCGTCTCCCAAAGCTGCTCTGGATTCATTTCTCCTAAACCTTTATAGCGCTGCAATGTAGCTTTCTCAGGATCTTTCAATCCTGCAAGAATATTGTCCCGCTCTTCGTCTGAATAAGCGTAATGCTTTATCTTGCCCTGGGTGATTAAATACAAGGGAGGACGGGCAATATACAGGTGGCCTTTATCTATCACTTCCTGCGTATAGCGAAAAAAGAACGTGAGCAGCAATGTCTGGATATGGGCTCCATCCACATCGGCATCAGTCATGATAATAATTTTATGGTAGCGCAATTTGGTAATATCAAAGTCTGAACTGAATCCAGTACCACAGGCCGTAATGAGAGCTTTCACCTCTCCGTCTGAAAGAATTTTGTCTTTGCTGGTTTTTTCTACATTGGTAATTTTTCCCTTGAGAGGAAGAATCGCCTGAAAACTCCGATCGCGCCCCTGCTTGGCAGAACCTCCCGCAGAATCCCCTTCCACAATAAACAACTCAGAAATGACGGGATCTTTGGAAGAACAGTCGGCAAGTTTTCCTGGCAAACCTGACCCTTCGAGGGCAGACTTTCTGCGGACGAGATCTTTTTGCTTGCGAGCGGCCACGCGGGCACTCCCGGCAATTATACATTTCTCTATGATTTTTTTCCCTTCATTGGGATTTTCTTCAAAGTACTCCACCAGCCTTTCGTAAGCAACCGACTGCACAATTCCCTTGACTTCACTGTTACCGAGCTTTGCCTTTGTCTGGCCTTCAAACTGCGGGTTTGGAACCAGAACAGATAATACTACAGTGAGACCTTCGCGAACGTCGTCGCCACTCAGGGCCTCTGCAAATTTTTTATCGTAACCAAGCTTTTTCTTGTAATCGTTGATAACGCGGGTGAGGGCTGTCTTATACCCCTCTAAATGCGTACCGCCCTCTTTGGTAAAAATGGAATTAACGAATGTGAACGTTTCAGAGCCGTAAAAATTTTCGGAATACTCCATCGCAATTTCTACCTGAACGTCATCTTTTACCGTAGAAAAATAAATCGGCTTTTTCTGAATTGGTTTCTTATTTTCTGTATGTAAACGAACAAACTCAATAATCCCGCCCTTATACAGGAAAATATCTTCGCGCACTTCTGCATTGCGCATATCTCGTATGGTAATAGAAATGCCTTTATTGAGAAAAGCAAGCTCGCGCATTCTTTTGGCAAGCGTATCGTAACTGAAGTTCGTCGTCTCAAAAATCTGAGCGTCTGCCTTAAAGCTGACGGTAGTGCCCTGTTTCTTGCTTTTCCCCACTGCTTTAAGCGGATACAAGGGCTTGCCTCGTTCAAACTCCTGTACATACTCGCTGCCTTCGCGGAAAACTTCTACCTTGACATGTTCAGAAAGAGCATTGACCACGGAAACGCCCACCCCGTGGAGCCCTCCAGAAACCTTGTACGCTCCATCTCCAAATTTTCCACCGGCATGCAGTTTTGTGAGAACCACTTCCACAGTAGAAACGCCCGCCTTGGGGTGAATATCCGTTGGAATGCCGCGCCCGTTATCTGTAACGCGAACATACGCATCGGGCAGAATTTCTAAAAGAATTGTATCGCAATGGCCGGCCATGGCCTCGTCAATCGAATTGTCGACAATCTCGTAAACCATGTGGTGAAGACCGTGCTCGTCGGTGCTTCCAATGTACATTCCGGGCCGCTTGCGGACTGCATCGAGTCCTTCCAGAATCTGTATTTTTTCGGCACCGTAGTTTTCACTGACTGTATTATTGGTTTCTGACATATGTAATCCTTAAATGCTTTCGAGCTCCCGAATCCAGTCGCTCAGCGGCGACTCTTCGGCCTTTTGCGTCATTGTTGGGGGGGGAGACATAATGTCTTCCTCTTTTGCAAGTGCAAATTTCACTTTGCCGTGAACCGGCTTAATCCCCGTAACGCGGACCCCAGATATTTTCCAAACCGCCTGTAGAATTGGCCGGGACAGCATGGTAAGCTGGCTGGCAAACAGCGGGTGGTCCGCCGTTATATGGAGCGTGTTGCCGTCAAACCACGTGGGAGCCGAATGCGTCGCAAGAGCTTCGCCCACGATGTGCGCCCAGCTGGTTTGTATTTTCTGAAGCGCCACTGCTGCATCGGCCTTGCGCATGGCCGACCCTGGACTTTTTTCAAATATTTTCTCCAGAGCAGTCAGAATTTCCGGGGAATCGATTTTTCGGATGTCAGCCATGCCTCTCAAACCGTGTAAATTCGTGAATGTCCAGACAACGGGAAACAATATCTTCACGGGAAATTTTATCGAGCCCGTTTGTAGAAAAGTTTTCGACGTTAAAACTGGCCACGGCTGCCCCCCAGACTACGGCCTGGCGAATTAACTGCTCCGAAACAGTAGCCTGCGCATTGAGAACTTGGTCTGCCATGTAAGAGAAAAAACCGCCCGCAAAACTGTCGCCGGCCCCGGTGGGATCTTTGACTGTCTCCGTGGGAAACGCAGCGGTAATAAAGGTAAAATCTTTTCCGACGGCAAGTACGCCGTGCTCCCCTTTTTTAACGAGAACGATAGACGGACCATTTTTCTGCACCAACCTTGCGGCTTTAATGAGAGAAGCCTCCCCAGACAATTGACGAATCTCTGCATCGTTCAGGAACAACACATCGGCTTTTTTGAGCACTTTCCAGACCTTTTCTTTTTTCTGATCGAGCCAGAAATTCATGGAGTCCAGACCAATATAGCGGGGGGTTTCCATTTGCGACAAAATTTTCCATTGTATGTCAGGGTCAAGATTGGCCAGAAACAAAAACGGCGCTTTCTTTTCTGCCTCGGTGAGTTCCGGATCAAAGGATGCCAGCGCTCCCAGTCTGGTATCGAGCGTATGCGCGACGGCCATATCGTACTCGTATTTTCCTTTCCACGCGAACGTTGGTTGTTCTGATTTTCTAATTCCGTGAGTATCGACTCCTTTTGTTTCCAAGTACTTTAAATGCGCTGCGGGAAAATCTGGCCCAACATCTGCCACAATTCTAACCAGCGATAAAAAAGATGCTGCTACGGAAAAATGAATAGCGGACCCACCCAAGACATTTTCTTTTATCCCGAAAGGAGTTTCTATTGTATCAAACGCGGCTGTGCCTGTTACGAGTATCTGCATGGTTCATTGCTGGATAAAAAGACCGGGCGTCTATTTTTTTTGCAGGTATAACGCGGGCCCCTCCTTTCGGTTAAAGACTTCGCCATTGTGCAAGCTCCCGCAGAATTTGAGCGGCTGCACTGGGACTAAAAGCTGCGGGGGCCCTCCGCCTGCCATGGGTGTTCGGCCCCGGCAGAGCCGCCAACGAACGATATATCACGCAAACACGCGGGTTTTCTCGTATTCAGAAATCTGATCCGCGAACTGCAAAGTCCAGCCAATATCATCCAGACCCTTGAGAAGCTTCTCGCGCAAATCCGGTTTTATTTCAAAAGCAATCTGGAGAGAACCATCTGCCGCAGCAATTGTCTGCTCCTGCAGGTTCACCACAAATTGTAAGGATGGATTTTGTTGCGCGGCCGCAAACAGGCTGTTTACTTTGTCAGATCCAAGAACAATCGGGAGGATGCCATTCTGGAAACAGTTGTTGTAAAAAATATCGGCAAAACTTGGCGCAATAATCACCTGAAAGCCGTAATCGAGAAGAGCCCACGGAGCATGCTCGCGGGATGAACCGCAACCAAAATTATCCTGGGCCAAGAGTATTTTGGCTCCCTGGTATTCCGGCTTATTGATGACAAAGTCCGGGTTTGGCTGTCCGTTTTCCAGAAATCTCCAATCGTAAAAAAGAAACTGGCCAAAGCCCGTCCGTTCAATCCGTTTGAGAAATTGTTTTGGTATAATTTGATCCGTATCTACGTTTGGTACATTTAACGGTACTATCTTGCTTTCTATGGTTGTAAATGGTTTCATGGATCCTCCTTAGGTAACTTCTGAAAAATTCCCTCTGTGAACTTTTTACCTGCGGCTTGCTGCGCATTTACCCTGCGGGCACAGCAGAGCGCAAACACTGGCTGTTTTTCAACAGCCTGCTAATCAGGCTTCTTCTCTTGAGTCTACAAAATGTCCGTGCACGGCAGCGAGCGCAGCCATAACCGGCGACACCAGATATGTGCGCGAGCCCTTGCCCTGCCGCCCTTCAAAATTTCGGTTGGACGTAGATGCACAGCGTTCGCCCGGTTCAAGCACGTCGTCGTTCATGGCCAGACACATGGAGCAGCCTGGTTCGCGCCATTCAAAACCAGCATCCAAAAATATTTTATTGAGGCCTTCTTTTTCTGCCTGGTCTTTTACGCGATGCGATCCCGGAACCACGAGAACCTGTTTAATATTGGCAGCTTTTTTGCGCCCTTTAATGACAGAGGCAGCGGCACGCAGATCTTCAATCCGAGAATTGGTGCAGCTTCCAATAAACACTTTATCGAGCGGCATCTGCTTAATGTCTGCTCCCTCGGAAAGATCCATGTACTTGAGTGCCTGGCGAATGCCCGTCTTCTCAACCTCTGTTTTTCCTTCCTCCACGCGCGGAACATACTGATCCACATCGATGACCATTCCCGGAGAGGTACCCCAGGTAATTTGCGGCTTCAGTTGCGACACATCAATTTCAATTTCAGTATCAAATTTGGCATCTGCATCTGTGTACAGGGTTTTCCAGTATTCCATTGCCTTATCCCAGTCTGCCCCTTTGGGAGCATACTCGCGGTCGCGGATATAATCATACGTTTTTTGATCGGGAGCAATCATACCTGCACGGGCGCCCGCTTCAATGGACATGTTTGCAATCGTCATGCGGCCTTCCATGGAAAGATTTTCAATGGCCTCGCCCGCATATTCAAGGACATATCCCGTAGCACCGGCGGTACCAATTTTTCCGATAAGGGCTAAAATCATGTCTTTCGCATAAACTCCTTTGGAGAGCTTTCCCTTAAAATTTACGCGCATGGTTTTTGGCTTAGCCTGCACGAGAGTCTGCGTAGCAAGAACATGCTCTACTTCCGAAGTTCCAATACCGAATGCAAGGGCTCCAAATGCGCCATGTGTTGCCGTGTGGGAATCTCCGCAAACGATTGTTTTTCCTGGCAGCGTGAGACCAAGTTCTGGACCAATCACGTGAACAACTCCCTGGTCGTAGTCTCCCAGCTTAAAAACGGGAATGCCAAACTGCTCTCCGTTCATGACGAGAGTTTCCATTTGTTTGCGGGAAATGGGATCTTTTACTCCAAGGGCAGGATCTGTCGTCGGGGTGTTGTGATCCATAGTCGCAAAGGTGAGATCAGGCCGCCGGACTTTTCTGCCGGCCAGGCGCAATCCGTCGAACGCCTGCGGCGAAGTTACTTCGTGGATTAAATGTAAATCAATATAAATTAAATTTTTGTTGGCAGCCTTATCAGGTGCGGCAGGATTTTTCCAGATGTCTATGAGATGGGCATCCCATACTTTTTGAAACAGTGTTTTTCCCATATTCAGGCAGAGTCGCAAACAAAGACAGGTTGTCAATTAAGGAAATGATTTGACAACTCCAATCATTTCATTCTGGCTGTAAGGCGAATGAAAAGAAAAGATGTACCCGTTAACCATCTCCGCGACGGACACAGCGTCAGCAATTTTGGATTCCGGAATGCTCTCGATTCATTTAAAACTGTATTTATAGACGAAAACCGTGGCAAGCCCCTGTTCCTGATGCGCGTGCGCAATCTGCGCGGAACCCAGACAGACAAATTTATTGAAAAAATCCCTGAGTATATCGAAAAGGCAAATTCCGGAAAATCCATTCGCCTGCATTATTATATTCTCGGAGACGAGAATACTCTTATCGTGGGTGTAGCGCCCACTCCCGATTCTAAACCCGGGGTTTTGCCTAATATAGATGGAGCGGCGGGAAAACTGCACGACGAAGCCCTGCGCAACGGATGGTGCACATTCGACTTCGGAATCGGTAGAACGCAGTGCAATTACATATCGACAATTGATGAAATTTATGAAGAGCTGGAAAAAGCTTCCGAAAAAAATCTGCGAGACAATCTCGTCCGCTGGAGCTGGACATACCTGAACCGCGCGAACGATTACTTTGCCGATATTGAATCCAACGCTGTAATACAACCCGTCATCCGTTATAATCACAAAACGGAAACATACTCTCTCCAGGGAGGCGAAGTTTTTGTTGGCGGTGCCCTGTACCAGAGCTATGCTGAACTTATCCGCGATATTCCACAGGAGCAGGATCTAAACCGCATTGAACTGCTGATTCTCGAAAAACTCGTCATGGCCTGCCACGATGCGCCCGGTCTTCTGAAATTTAATATATCGCCGCAGACTCTTATCGACACATTTAATTCGCCAGAAAAAGTTTACCGGTTTAACGAGCTCCTTCTCAAGGAAAAACTGTCTCCCCACAATATCAGGCTTGAACTCGTAGAAAAACCATACGAAGAGGAAGAGGAACAATCGCTAAAAAATGTGTGCCGCTATTTTTTTCAATTCGGCATTACCTTTGCCGCCGACGATTTTGGCGTAAAAAGCCAGTCCCACCAGGTGGTTCTCGATCTCGGAGAAATGATTAAAGAGTTTAAACTCGATCCCATCAGCTTTCGCTTTAAACCAGAAGAAGACCATACCAAATTTCTCGACAACCTTGCCTTTATTGACTATTGTGTTCGACTCGCTGGAAACCGCGACGCCATTATTACGGCAGAGGCCGTAGACGATTACGACACGCTGCATTTTTTGATTGCTCACCAAGTACACTATTTTCAGGCAAATATTTTTGCCCAAAAAATGACAATACAGGAATACCGCGAACAATATGCGCGCATGCAGGATCTCCCAGACGAGGTAGTCAAGATGATTCTTGAGAACGATGAACTCTTTCAGGAACTTGACCGCACAGGAAACATTTTTATTGTAGCCAAAGAACATGGCCTCCACTGAAACAACCGCAATGGATACACCTCGTAAAAAAATTGCCCTCGTACTGTCAGACGGTAGCCTGTACCAGGGGGAGCTCATTGGCTCACTTGCCCAGAATGGCAAAATTGGAGAAATTGTCTTCAATACCAGCATGAGCGGATACCAGGAAATCATAACCGATCCATCGTACCGGGGCCAGATGGTCTGCTTTACCTACCCTTCCATAGGCAATTACGGCATCAACGCGGAGGACAACCAGTCCGACCATCCCTGGCTGGAGGGCATTATCATGCGGGATTACTGTCCGACTCCTTCCAATTTTCGCTCCACCATGACTCTCGAAGAGTATCTCCTGCAAAATAATCTTCCTGGCATTTCTGGCATTGACACCCGTTCTCTGGTGCGCCATATCCGCAGCCATGGTTCCCTGATGGGTGGCCTCTTTTACTGTCCCGAACAAGGGCAAGACAAAACTATATGGCTTAAAGAAAAACTGCAGGCCATACATTCTGCGCCCGACATGGAAGGCCTTAATCTCACAGATGTGTTTGATGGCAAAGCCGGCAACGCGTATGTACAACGCTATCTTCAAAAAAATCAGAAAAATCCGGATGGCTGGAAAAAAATCGCTGTCCTCGATTTTGGGATTAAATTTGCCATTTTAGATAATTTTCTCAAACGCAATATTTTGCCCACAGTGTTTCCCGGCAACACGCCTCTGGAACAATGGGAAGGCTTTAACGCAGCAGAGTACGACGGATTTTTCTTCTCTAACGGTCCGGGCGATCCCGCTGCTGTTACCACAGGCGTAGAGAACATCAGCAAAATTCAGGAACTCACGCGCCCCATGTTTGGCATTTGTCTGGGTCACCAGATGCTCTCCCTTTCGCTTGGCGCCAAAACCTATAAATTAAAATTTGGCCATCATGGTGGCAACCAGCCCGTTCGCGCTGCCCATCGCCGCAATGTTCTCATTACAGCACAGAACCACGGCTTTGCCGTAGACGAAGACTCCCTGCGCGCCGTGGAGCCATCGGTAGCCAACCAGTTTGAATTTAATCCCAACGATTCCACTGCTGAAGGATATTTTCTCACGCGTGGTGGCTCGCGCATCCTGAGCATCCAGTACCATCCCGAGGCCTCTCCCGGCCCCCACGATGCTCAGATAGTCTTTGACGAATTTGCCGAGATGCTCCGCTGACGCTTGCGCCCTGTTCAACCAGGGATTGAGGCCCGCCTGTAAAAGCGATTACGTAAGGTCATAAAACTGTAGCGCGCCTTCTGCATAAAGTTTACCGGCGCAGCTCTCGCGCTCGCTAAACCGTAGCCGAGATTCGTCCGCACGAAACGCTTTAAAAAGCGTGGTGCTCTTAACGTTCCTTAATTTCTGCGGGGTCAGTAGGAAGCCCTACCCGAGTTTATACCGAGTAGCCGCAGGCGTACCGAGGTAGGCAGGGATTGTTTGCCGGCAGAAATTAATTTGTTGCCAGTAGGGAAGCCGCTCTATGCAACATTGTTCCAGGATTGGCAGAATTGCCATGATGGCATTCGCAAAGTGAAAGCGCCGATCCCAAATAGACTCTCGGAGAGCAATTGCAATTTTGGGCACGGCTCATGCAGAGAACGAGGAAACGGTAATTTTTAGTGCTTTGTCAGGCCGCGATAGAGCAAGCGCAAGGCGAAAGAAATGGCATTTGCGCAAAAGCTCATTGCTGGCCCAGGCAGGGCGTCGCTATTATAAATAGCTTGCCGTCGCGTTGCCGCGATTTAGTGTTGCTGCATGGTTTTGTGGGGATTACCAGTGC
>DYKF01000073.1 GCA_020722745.1 Caldithrix sp. | reverse complement strand
GCAAGGAAAGGCGGATTATGTCTCATATTAAGGGTTTGTTATCTACGCAAGGAAACGCGGATTATGTCTCATATTAAGGGTTTGTTATCTACGCAAGGAACCCTGGATTATGTCTCATATTAAGGGTTTGATATCTACTAATCCATGCTGGGGCAGTGGCCTCCGTCCAAATTTCATAAAAGATAGATCGCTATAAAATAAGAACAATACGCCTAATGCAGGGAACAGACAATAGAACGGTAGCCGTTACGGCGAAAAAATAATCTTTGTCGGAGGTGAAACCAGCCTGTCATGGACAGATTTCATCCGCATTGTACCTGACAGCTGGAAAAAGAAAATTCTCGACCATTTTTTTCCCGCCTTCTGTGGCAAACGATTCAGGATGAAACTGAATTCCCTCTACGGGATATTTTTTGTGCCGCAGCCCCATGATTTCAAAAGAGCCGTCTGGCATGTCTGCCTTCGCTGTTATAATAAGATCCTGGGGCAGGCTGTCCGGATCTGCAATGAGCGAATGGTAGCGCATGACTTCAATACTTTGGGGCAGGCCTTCAAAGACGCCCTGCGAGTCGTGGGCAATGGGAGAGGTTTTGCCATGCATGGGTTCCCGCGCACGCACAATTTTTCCGCCAAAGAAATGTGCCATTCCCTGCATGCCTAGGCAGACTCCAAAAACGGGTGTCGTTTGGCCAGTTACGGTGAGGATTTCTCCGCACACTCCAAAGTACTCTTTTTTTTGCGGCTCGCCTGGACCGGGTGAAATGATTATTTTCTGGTAACCACGCTGTTCTATTTCTTCGCGCGTGAGCTCATCGTTACGGATTACATCGAGAGTAAAGTCTTTTGTCCTGCGCTCCAGAATTTCTCCCACAATCTGGTACAAATTAAACGTAAACGAATCATAATTATCTATGATAAGCACTTTCACGGGACATCCTCCAGAAAAGGTGCAATCGCGCGCGTGACGGCTGCCATTTTGTTTTGAATTTCGTTGTATTCTCCATCGGGTGTAGAATTGTAAACGACTCCACCGGAGGCTCTCGAGAATGCCTTGTTTCCATGAATAAAAAGTGTTCGTATTGGAATGGCAAAAGTACTGTCGCCATTTACGCCAAAGTGACCAATGGCCCCGCCATAAGGACCGCGCGGCGATTTTTCAATGCGTTCAATAATTTTCATGGATTCTATTTTGGGTGCTCCCGAAAGTGTACCAGCCGGAAAAGAAGAAAGAACGCCATCAAACATGTCAAAGCGGGGATCGATAATGCCGACCACTTCGCTGGAAATATGCTGCACATGCGAGAACTTTTTGAGATCAAATGCGCGGCGCACTTTTACCGTTCCGAAACGAGCCACGCGTCCTATGTCGTTTCTGTGCAGATCTATGAGCATATTGTGTTCTGCGATTTCTTTGGGATCATTGAGGAGTTTTCTTGCCAACGCAAGATCCTCTGCATGTGTTTCTCCTCTGTGTATGGTTCCGGCGAGTGGATAGGTTTCCATTTCTCCGGACCTTAAACGAAACAGCAGCTCTGGCGACGATCCTAAAATGACGCGTTTGCCGGATTTTACATAGTACATGTGGGGCGACGGATTCACTTTTCTGAGATTCTGGTAAAGCGCGAGTGGATTGCCGTGAATTTCATAATTACGCGTAAAACCAATCTGGCATTGGAACGTGTTTCCGGAGAGAATTTCTTCCAGGGCTTCAGAAACCATGCTTTTGTGTTCTTCCCTGTTGCGCGAATCACCCAGATAGCGCACTGTCACAGCGGGTTCCGCAGGCATTGGCTCGGCAAGCAGAGCCTGTATATCGCTTAGCCTGTTTCTGTCGTAATAGAAATAGGTTTTGTCACCTGTCATTTTATCATAAATAATGCCGTCATCGTAAAACCCAAATTCAAAGGCCGGGAAATCGGGGTGCCAGGAAAGTTGCAGAGCGCTTTCAAAATAGTTAGATGCATCATAACCGAGATAGCCTACCAGTCCACCCGCATAATGGCGTGACAAAACGTCTTGCGGAATGTATTCGCGCAGGGTGAGGTACGGATTGCTAGTGGGAATTTCTTTGTCGTCCAGATACAGTTTGTCCTGTACGGCCCTGAAAATATGTCGGGGTGAGAAGCCAGTCACCGAGTAGCGCGAGTCGTAAGTTTCATCGCCCAGCGATTCTAATAGAAAGGCTGTATCGTATTTTGCCTCGATGCGCCTGAACAGTTCGGAAAAGCTTTCCTGGAAAGAAAGTGCCTGGTACTGTGGTTTGCGAGGCAGTTGAATTTTTCCCGTCATCGTCTGACTTACTTTTATCTTTTGGCCGGGTGTCAATTTAGAAAAGTGGTAGCCGGGTTAATTCCTTCCTTCAGTGAAGTTAATGGCGTATCCCTTTTCTGAGATTGAACAAAAATGGCAAAGACTCTGGGAAGAGCAAAAAGTTTTCATAACTCCCAAAGATACATTGAAACCCAAATACTATGTGCTCGACATGTTCCCGTATCCATCGGGAGCCGGTTTGCACGTAGGCCATCCGGAAGGTTATACAGCCACCGACATTATGGCCCGCTACAAGCGCATGAGGGGCTTTAATGTCTTGCACCCCATGGGTTGGGATGCGTTTGGCCTGCCTGCCGAGCGGTACGCCATGCAGACGGGTATTCACCCGGCCAAAACGACGGCGGAGAATATTGACAATTTTCGGCGCCAACTGAAAGCAATTGGTTTTTCTTATGACTGGGAACGAGAGATCAACACGACGACGCCCGATTATTACAAACATACCCAGTGGATTTTTCTCAAAATTTTTAACTCTTGGTACGATGAGGAACAGAACCGCGCGAGGCCCATAGAAGAGCTGAACGTGCCGCCCGAACTCAGTGAATCCGAGAAACGAAAATATATTGATTCAAAGCGTCTTGCTTACATTGCAGAAATTCCAGTAAACTGGTGCGCAGAGCTTGGGACTGTTCTTGCCAACGAGGAAGTAGATGAATGGACTTCCAAAGGATATACAGTGGAGCGCCGTCCCATGCGCCAGTGGATGCTCCGCATTACGGCCTACGCGGAGCGACTCCTCGAAGATCTCAAGCTGGTAGACTGGCCCGCCGGAACCCTGGAGTTGCAAAAAAACTGGATCGGCAAATCGGCTGGTGCACTCATCTATTTCAATGAAACTGGAAAGGGAAACAGAATCACGGTTTTTACAACGCGGCCAGATACCCTCTATGGAGTCACGTATGTGGTTCTTGCGCCGGAGCATCCTCTCCTGTCAGAAATTGTTTCGTCGCAGCAGAAAACAGCTGTAGAAGACTACCGCCAGGCAACCGCTTTGAAGTCCGAGATGGATAGACAGCTCGAGGCTGGGCGCGGCCTTAAAAGTGGAGTCTTTACGGGGGCCTATGTTGAGCATCCCATCACCGGAGAAAAAATACCCGTCTGGACGAGTGATTATGTTTTGATGGGATATGGCACGGGAGCTGTCATGGCTGTACCCGCCCACGACCAGAGAGACTATGAATTTGCGAAAGAATTTTCACTGCCCATAAAAAAGGTTGTGGCAGCCGTGGGAGAAACAGAGCCCGCAGATGTTGCCTTTACGGACGATGGCATTGCCGTGAATTCTCCCTGGATAGACGGATTGCCTTCTGATAAAGCCAGAGAGGTCATGCTGAAGCGTTTGGAAGACTCCGGTAAAGGCGCATCTAAAATTCAGTACAAACTGCGCGACTGGCTGTTTTCCAGACAGCGCTACTGGGGAGAGCCCATTCCCATCAGTTTTGCGGAAGACGGAGAAATGCTGACAGAAATGGAACTTCCCCTGCGACTTCCCGATTCGGACAATTTTCAACCTGCTCAGACGGGAGAATCTCCTCTGGCCAATTTGAAGGAATGGGTGGAGTACCAGAAAAATGGAAAAAAATGGGTTCGCGAAACTAATACCATGCCGCAGTGGGCAGGAAGCTGCTGGTATTATCTGCGCTATGCAGACCCTTTTAACGACAAAGAAATAATCTCAAAAGAAAACGAAAGCTATTGGCTTAAAGACGGGGTAGATATTTATGTGGGTGGAGCAGAACACGCCGTTCTCCATTTGCTCTATGCCCGATTCTGGCACAAGGTATTATATGATTACGGCATTGTGAGCTATCCGGAGCCTTTCCGGAAACTGGTACACCAGGGAATTATTCTGGGCGAAGACAATGTCAAAATGTCCAAATCGAGAGGAAATGTCGTGAATCCGGATGCAGTTCTCGAGAAGTATGGCGCAGATGCATTGCGCCTGTTTGAAATGTTTTTGGGTCCGTTAGAGGCCATGAAGCCCTGGTCTTCCTCTGGAATTGAAGGGGTGTATCGGTTTCTGGCAAAAGTATACCGTCGCTTTATTCCCGATGGCGCTTGGAATGCAGCCATAGCAGAAGAGCCGCTTGAAGCCAGAAAAACGGAGATTGATTTTCTTCTGCACAGCACGATTCGCAAAGTTACGGAAGATGTCGAAAGAATGGCCTTCAATACGGCCATTGCACAGATGATGATTTTTTTAAACGAGACAGCAGCGGAAGAGCCGCTAGGGCGCGACGCCGTTGAATCCTTTGTTCTTCTTCTTTCACCGTTTGCGCCGCATCTTTCGGAGGAAATCTGGCAGGCAATGGGAAAAACGCAGACCCTCGCGTACGAACCCTGGCCAGCTTATGATCCCGAAAAAATTGTCGTGAACGATGTAACCATGGCTTTTCAGGTGAACGGAAAACTCCGCGCGACTGTGAAAGTTCCAGCCGATTTAGCGGATGATGCAGTTACGCAAATTGCAGTTTCTAATCCGCAGGTTCAGAAATTCACGGAAGGAAAAACCGTTCGCAAGATAATTGTAGTAAAGAATAAAATTGTCAACATTGTCGTCGGATAAAGCAGCACTGCGCCATGTATACCGCTCGTTATGGAAGGGTAGCGAACGGTTTACAAATTCGCAGCTGCAAACAGTATACAGCCAGATTCAGCGGAGAAATCCGGGGAAAAAGAAGATACGCGTCCTGGTGTATAATCCGCTTGTATCTGAACAAAAACCCTGGCCAGATAAAATTTCTAACAAATTTGTTTTGTATTTCCCCGCAATTGCTGGACGGAACATTTTGGCCAGATTTGGGAAGAAGCTTTTCCCTCTGAGAAGAATGGACTGGATCATTGTTCCCGGTTTATTTGTCAATTCTGCCGGGTATCGCCTCGGGAGAGGCGGTGGCTTTTATGACCGCGCCCTGCGGTTTTTTCCTTTTTCGAGAACAATATTTTTGGCACGGGATTTTCAGTTTCGGGAAGATATTCCTGTAGAAAGCCATGATCGCCGTGTTCGTTATATCGCTCTGCGAAACCGGTTTATGAGAACATACTTTTGAAGGGCGGCGCTTGCGTGCGGGTTCAGCGAAAAAACTTTTTAGCAGGGACGGCTACTGCTCCATTGGCTACTGTTGTAGAAATTCCATGACAGCTCTATTGACAAATGCGGTTTTACAAGAGCTGCGTTTTCAGATTTAATCTTCTCCCCCCCCCAAAAAAAAAAGGCCCCTTGCGGGGGCCCGACACTCGTAAAAACTATTGTTCTCTAAGGTAGAGAACAAAGGTATTACTTAGGGTCAATACTGAAAGTAACGCGGCGGTTTGTTCCAGATTCTGGATTTCCGCTGTCTTTCAGTCTTGTTGCTCCAACACCTTTGGTTTTCATGTTCTTTGTGTTGATACCGGCAGCAGCCATGCGTGATTTAATATAATCAGCACGTGCTTTGGAAATGAGAGCATTGGCCTCGTCAGTTCCTTTAGCATCGGCATGTCCGGTAATTACAAAGGCAGAACCATCGGGAATCTTGCCCAAGGTATCCGTAATGGTTGGCTTGGCCATAGCTATCCAATCGTCCGCTTTTTTTGCGGGAAGAGTAGTAACTCCAAACTCAAATCCACTCACTTCTACTTTTTTGAGAAGTTCGTTCGCAGCAGCAACATTCGCTTCGGACAGGGCACGGTCTTTTGCACCGGCAGCTGCATCTGTAGCGGCATCCTGAGCGGCGTCAGTTGTCGCAGGTACAGTTGTGTCTTTTGGGGCTGAAGAACAGCCAACAAAAGCGATAGTGGCAAAAAGAGCGATTGCTGTCGTTGTTATAGAAATTTTTTTCATTCGTTACTCCTGTGGTATGGTATAGTTTTCGGCTTGCCCTGAGCTGTCAAGTTTTTGCGTCGTTACAGCTGTTTTTTGTTGAAATAAAGTCAGATTGCCCCGCCAGCGCAGAATCATTTTTTGATCGATAAAAGATTTGGATAAAGAATCTCCAAAAGCTCCACCGCTGAATCGGATCAGCAGTTCTGTTGTTTGGCCCAGTTTTGTCTTTAGTTCATAGTCTATATAGGCAAAGCGCGCTGCTTTGGAAAAAGGAAGACCTTCTTCCGCATATACTTTTTCGCCGGTCCAGTATCCCGTTTTGATGGTATGGTGCCGGTTTTCCAGAATGAGGGAGTTGAGTACGCCCTTTCCATTATTCCATGTAGATTTGTCTTCTCTGTCTGGTTCATCAAGGGTGTACAATGGAACGCTTTCTACCGCAACGCGCGTTAAAAAAGAAAAAGGCAAGGCCATGCCAAGTTGTACCGGCAAAGCAGCGCTTATATTTTCTGAAACCATCGGCTTCTGGGGATATTCTCCGCCTCCTCTGTGAAGATAAAATATCTGTGCAGAAACGGACGCGGCTCCCGGTTTCCAGGAGGAAATACTGCCAACATGGAAATTCTCTTTCTGGTCTGGCTGGTTGGTAAGCTCCCAGTTGATATAGAGTTCCTGGTACCATTCCGGGTGTTTGTTGTACAGGAGCTGGAATCCAGTTTCGGCTGGCCTTAAAAATTCATATACGTCGTACTTGATGAGCTCATGCCAGGGGTGTTCCGAACGAAAACTTCCAAAGACAAAGTCATTGTGCTTTCCTTCAAAGCGGTAAGAGACAAAGGGCTGTATCAGTTGTACAGGCCTGTCGTATTCTGTTTTTTCTGTTGTACTGCGCCCTGCGGATTCATCGAAGCGCCTACCTCCGTGGTAATCTCCCCAGATGAGATAGGGCTCGTCAAAGGGAATAATGCCGATGGCTCCCAATTGAAGAGTGTTTTGCTGTTGTGCAAAATCTATTGTGCCCAGCAGAACATTGCCAAATAGAGTTCTTGGAGTGCGCGTAGAAAAATCAGATCCCTCCATATTTTTGACATAGCCGGTATTCTGAACGTTCATCGACGCGCTTTGAACATCGGCAGCGGCAAGAGGCAGCAGGGCCAGTAAAAAGACTGTGAATTGTATTCTCATGAAAAGTCCTTAGATCTGCATAACAAACTGAAGATAGGTAAAGTCGTTAAAGTTTGTCTGGATTCCCGTGTAAGAGCCTGGCGCATAGTAATACTTGAGCGATCCTTCTCCTGTGTGTTTGAATTTGTCCTCTGATCCAGCCGTGTAGTGTACTGCATAGCGCGCAGCCGGAACGAACCCTTTATAGAGAATGGCTGCCTCGAGCCGACCAAACGTGCTCCCCTCAAGGCCTGCGGGTGCCATGGTGGTTGTGACAATGCTCGCATTAGTATAAAACCAGGATGTATGGCGAGCTCTCCAGAAAAGTTCCGTAAAATTAGACCAGTCTTCTGTTTCGTAGGCTTCCGTATTCATATTATAGAACAAAGATGTAACTCCAAGTTCTCCAAATCCAGCTTCGTATTTTGCCTGTACGGTTATGGGAATGCCATGCTGAAAGTCTCCCTGCGCATAGCCGAGCGTAAAGCCTTTGGCAAAAAATTCCAGGCGGGCGCCGGGGCCGGTCGGAAAGCGCCGTGCAACGGTTTCCGGTTCTTTCTGCAGTTCATCATCGATGAGGCCTTCGGACTCTGCGGAAATATGATTGGTGAGTAACAGCGTAGACGGATTAAATCGGTGCGACGCGGCGCCTAATACCCAGGCTCTAAACCAGGGGACAAAAAGACCTTCTTTGGCAAAACCGACATTGGACAACGAGATATTGTCTTCCTGCACATATTCATAGGTTTTTTCGGGATTGTGGGTGTCCATGCGTCCAAAGACTTCTGCAAAAAACAGGCGTCCATCTTCGCTGCGCCAGGCAACGCTGCCAAATGCATGCGGCAGGGAGAATGTGTTGGTGTGGGCAGCATACTGGCCCTGTGCACTCAGTTCGCTGCTCCATCCCGTTAGCGGTATTGCCAGGTTGTCTCTGTTTCGATCCTGCCGGCTGAAGGGCGATATTCCCTCATAAGCCAAGGAGTCTAGCTCGCGGTTGATTTTTCCCAGGTTGTTGGCCTGAAGGTTTGTCCATTGCGCTATTGCAAGCGCGAAAATTAATTTGCTGTAAAATTTCATTCTGTTTCCTTTTTGTCTCTGCCGAGCATTTTCATGGAGATACCAGCCAGGGCGGTGCTCCAGGAGCGGGGCAGGCGGGCTGCCACGGTGGTGCTCAGAAGATTACGAAAACCGGGAACAAAGACAGAGCGTCGACCTAGTTTTTTTAAGGAATGCTCTGCAATTCTGTCTGGATGGTCTGCAAGGATTTGCCTCATTCCGGCTCTTTCAAAAAATCTGGTATTAACGGGTCCGGGCGAAACCGTTAATACGTCGATGGCTCCCTTCCACTCATATCCGAGAGCTTCTCCGAGCGAAAGAATACCCGCTTTGGCAGCGCCATAACTGGCCATATAGGGAGTTGGCTGGTAGGCTACAATCGAAGCAATATTGATAATTCCCCCCTTTCTATTCTTATTAATAACCGACAAGGCAAATGCATGAGAAAGAAGGGCCGGAGCGAGAAGGTTCACGCGAAAAAGATCTGAGTGTTCCGCAGAATTGTTAGAAAGATAGGGGCCAGACAAACCATAGCCGGCATTGTTGATTAACAGTCCGCATTCTCTTTCCTGAAAAATTTTACTGAATTGAATAGTTTCTTTTTCGTTAGCCAGATCAAACGAAAAAATCTCTGGCATAAATTCGGTTTTCTCCGCAATTGCCTTTTGCACCATCGCGAGGCGTTGTGCATCCCGGCCCGTGAGTACAAGGCGCAGCCCGCGCATGGCAAGGCTGTGGGCAAAGGATTCTCCAATTCCAGAAGAAGCACCCGTGACGATGGCGCAGGGACCGTATTTCTGTTTAAAATCCATTTGCCCGTCTTGTATCCGTGTTTGCGGCGTCAATGGTCTATCGGTAAAGAGGGTAGATAGATTAAGAATCGGGAACCCTTTCCTTCTGTGCTTTCGAGGGAAAGAAATCCCCCATGTTTTTGCACTATTCCCTGGACAATGCCCAGACCAAGTCCAGTGCCTTCGCCCGGTGCTTTTGTCGTAAAAAATGGATCGAATATTTTTTTCTGGAGAGCAGCGGGAATGCCGGGCCCTGTATCGGAAATGGTAATGCGCACAAAGGGGGCTGAATTTTGGGTGTCAGTCGTTTCCCGCTCTGCCATTGCATCGCTGCAGATTTCTCCCGCGCTGGGAACCGGTTTCAGGATGAATACGTCGTTTGTAGAAATTTCTATCAGGCCTTTTCCGTTCATGGCCTGAACAGCGTTCACGAGCAGATTGGTCCAAACCTGGTTGAGCTCTCCAGGCCAGGCGTGTAAATGTTTTCGAGCAAGATAGTTTGTTCGTACCTCAATACCTGTTTTAAGCTGGTTCTGCAGAATCACCAGCGTGTTTTCAATTCCTTCTTCCACAGAAATTTCTTTGGTATCCGCTTCGTCTGCATGGGAATATTGTTTTAACGATCGCACAATTCGCGTTACACTGCTGATTGAGCTGTGAATGTTACGGAGAGTTTGAGACAAACTGAAAAGTCTTCCTGCTAATTCAATCTCGTCCAAAGAAAGGGACAAAAATCGTTCCGGCTGTGAATCAAGATCCAGATCAATGGCAAGCCCGCTAAGAATGGTCAGGGTTTTGGAATGCCTGATTCCCTGCTCCGCAAAAAAGGTCTTGAGGGTTTTACTCAACTGAAACCGTTCACCCGAAGAAATAATTCTTCGGTCGGGCGGAAACAGGGCCATGCGAAAAATTGCGAGAGAATCTTCGGAGTAACCCGAACGATCCAGTAGGGTTGCTAAAAGAACGGGAAGAATCTCTTCCATTTTATCAATGCCGCTGGAGATAACGGCAGAAGGTGTATTGATCTCGTGGGCTATGCCGGCGGCGAGCGTTCCCAGCGAGGCCAGTTTTTCGTTTTGGACTAGGGATGCCTGTGCCGATTCCAGCTCGCGAGTTCGCTCTGCCACCTTGCGCTCTAAACCTGCGTTCAGTTTTTCGAGGCGTTCGTATAGACTCGCGTTGGCTACAGCGGTAACCAGAGAAGATCGAATATCCTTCCAGTCGCCCAGTTCCAGATGGCGCGTTCCAGATGGCAGGCGTATGGAGACAAATCCCATGAGTGCTTCATTGAGAGAAATGGGAAGAATAATATCGCAGGATAATATGCTGCACAACTGGCTTTGTTCAGGAGCTTTTTCCAAATGGAGGCCTTGGCAAAAGAGAACTTCTTCGCGGTCGGATAACCAGAGCATGGTATCGTCATAGACAAAAAAAGAATGCGGAGAAGATCCGGCAATCACGGAAAATTTACCGACTTCGTCATACCATTTATAGAATTCAAAATGATAACCAGAAAACTGGTCGCGCAACAGAATAGCGGCTCTCTCAAATACTTCGTGCGCAATAACCAGAGAGGTTATCTCTCTTTGAAAATAGCGCAAAAAATCTTCCAGGTTGTTCATGATAACTGTTTTAATTTTTCTAACGCTTCCTGTGGAGAACCGGTAAAAAAGGAGAGTAGGGAGGAGTTGAATAAATCCTGCGCATCTGGCTCGGAAATAGATTCCAATTTTTCCAGTTTCTCCAATAGCTCCTGCTTTCGCGGTTGCAGAGATTGTTCTAAAGTTTCGTAGAATTTTTTCAGTTTGGGATCCGAAGGCGCAAGCGAAGAGAGAAGGGACAGAGCCTGTTCAAGATTTCCCGTTTCTATCTGGAGTGCTGCATACAGTCTTTGGATAGAAATGTCATTGGATCTCCTTGAAATCAGTTTACGAACGGTGCCCAAGGCAAGTTCCGTGTTGCCCATTTCGTGGTACAGAAATGCTAACGCGGACAAGGCGGGGTAACTCGTTGAGTCGAGACTAAGAACATTGTTAATATACTGTAAAGATTGGTCGTAGTTCTTTAATTTGCCCTCGGTATATCCAAGCAACAGTAAAGCGGACGTAAATGCTGCATCGATGGCTATGGCTTTTTGAAGATATTCGCGAGCGTCTTCGTAGCGCTCTTGGCGAAAATATTCCGTGCCGATATTAAAATGGGCCCGCTTGTCTTCACGCGTAACCAGTGCGCGCTGGTAGCAGAAAATTGCCTTATCGCTTTTCCCTTCGCGGGAATATACGGCTCCCGCGTTTAACCATGAATCAAAGAAGTGTACGTCAACTTGCAGAGACATTTTATAATACTCCAGGGCTTTAGTATTGTCTCCGGATTTCTCCGCAGCGAGAGCCTGCGCAAACAAACGGTTGCGTTTTTCAGCGTCCGAAGCGGATATCTTTACCGGTGTTTTCATAGAGCTCCACGCAAATCATCGGCTCACCTGCCACTTTGGTTTAGTACTTCTGTATTCTCTGACAAAGTGTGAAGTCATAGCTCGATACGCCCACTTCGTGGGCTATTCGATGTAAATTCAATCGGTGTAAAATCTC
>DYKF01000072.1 GCA_020722745.1 Caldithrix sp. | reverse complement strand
TACATCCTTACGTACTGCGTAAAGGATACAAAAAATTATTTTTTAGAAATTGCCTACTTCAGAAATTTCCATTCTATTGTAGCAATAATTTACAGGGAAGGGACAAAGAGCAATAGAACGGCAAGCCCTTGTAACGATACGCGACCCGCAGGGTCTGCAAGCAAAATCTGCACGAAGTGCACGCCCTTCATTGTCAGGTATGTCTCTGGGTTGCATACTCTCTTGGTTTTACATTTAACGAGGTCCTCGGAGAAGTTATTTGCCAAGTACTTTTCTCCATTCTGGATACCACTGGTCTGCATCGTGCGGGAAGGACTCAAAAGCGCGCGCAAGCTCTTTGTGCGACTTAGCATACTCAAGTGCATCGACTCCAGATTTCCATGCCTGATACGCCTGGCGCATGGATTTGGCGCCTTCTGCGGCACCGTCGAGGTGGCCATAAGATCCCTCGCCAGCAGTCACAATAACATTGGCGTGGCCAAGATTAGAGAAAAATCCCTTTGTTCCGCCAATGCGAATTGCGTTGAGCCCGCCCGATATAATGGGAGTTGTCGATTTGAGGGCATTCCAGTCCTGCTCAAAGTACGGACCCGTATGTTTGTCGCGTTCGATGATATAGGCAATGTCTTTATCTGATCTTTCTCCCTCCATTTTCCCAAAACCCATGGTGCCAACATGGATCCCCGAAGCTCCCGAAAGGCGGGCCAGCTTGCTGAGTACAAAGGCAGTGTAGCCGCGTTTAGACTGCGGAGAAGTAACTGCTCCATGGCCAGCGCGGTGGTAATGAAGAAATTGAGACGGGAAATTGCGACGAACCGTTGCCACGGCTGTAACGCCGCCAACATAACCATCGACGAGGAAAGCGACTTTGTTTGCGTCTTCTTTAAATACTTTCAAAACATATTCTCCACGGGCAATTATTTCGGCAGGATCATCCGCTGTTATATTGGCGGAGAAAAGCTTTGCCTCTCCCGTTTTATCCATCGCGCGTTTCATGGCATCGTACACGAGAGGAATTGTCTCTTTCATTGGTGAAAAGATCTGATTTCCCTGGGGTGCGTCATTTTTGATGAAATCTCCGCCCAGCCAGAAATCATAGGCAGCTTTTGCGAATGGCTCGGGACGAAGTCCAAGCTTGGGCTTAATGATAGTTCCCACGATCAAGCCGCCATCCTGCTCCGGACGACCGAGAACTTTCCACAGGTCGACAATGTTTACGACTGGTCCGTCGTACTTTGTGAGCAGCGACGGCGGAATCCAGAAATCGTATAATTTGGAATATTCGACATCGCCCATGCCCTGGTTATTTCCTATGGCAAGGGTGAGAAAAGAGACGACCATCGCGCGATCATCTATAATATTGCGATCGATTAGATCCACAGAATAGGCTATTTTCATGAGGCCAATACTCTCATCTGCCTCGTATACAATAGCGTCGAGTTTTTTGGTATAATCGTCGGTTGTATTTACTTCTACGTTTGTACCGGTAGATGATTCCGCCGCAAAGTGGGCAGCCGTTGCCACAAAACCGTAGCCTGCCTTGGGCTTCATAATGTAAGCGGTAAGGATGTACCCGCCATCTGCCATGAGATCTTCTTCTTTGAGGGATAAATTCACATAACGGCTGCTTTGATCCATTCTATTCTCCTTTCAGGACAACTGTCCTGGCTAAAACCAAATCGTCCGGCAGATTTTTTTATCACATTCAGCTTGTCGAGTTTCTTTACTTCTATGTTAATCTTTGTATAGCCTTGGCCAGGGCTAAAAGCTTTGCTTGCGAAGCAGCAAAAGTCGAACTCCTGACTTCGCAGGCAGATTATTTTCAGAGCTTACTTAGGCGATGAATAGTTTGTTAACTAAGTTTGGACAAACACAATCTATTTTTATAGGTTATCTGCATTATGAAATTACAAGCAGTACTGTTTGACGTAGATGGCACGCTTTCAGAAACAGAGAGAGACGGCCATCGCGTTGCATTTAACATGGCCTTCAAAGAAACTGGCGTCCCCTGGAACTGGGACGAAGAATTATACGGAAAGCTCCTTGCAGTCACAGGCGGAAAAGAACGCATGCACTATTACGTGGAACATTTCTTGAAAGAAGATCCGACAAAATACGCCGAAAAGATTCCGGCTTTGCATAAGGTAAAGACAAAACACTATGTCGGTCTAATGGAATCGGGAAGAATTCCGCTGCGTCCGGGAGTTCATAGACTTCTCGATGAGATCAAAAAAGCAGGAATAAAAATTGCTGTAGTTACAACGACAACACCTGAAAATGTGACTGCCCTCATTCACGGAACACTGGGTCCGTCTGGAATGGAATATTTTGATCTGGTGGCAGCGGGAGATATCGTTCCCCAAAAAAAACCCTCTCCCGATATTTACCACTACGCGCTGGAGCAACTCAAGCTGAAACCGGAAGAAACGATTGCCATCGAGGACTCTGACAACGGATTAAAATCTTCGCTGGGTGCCGGCGTTAAAACAATTGTGACCGTGAATGGATACACCGAAAACCAGGATTTTAGCGGGGCTGCGCTCGTACTCTCTGACCTCGGAGAACCAGCGAAACCGGCGCGGGTAATCAACGGATCGAATTTTCAAAAACCGTTCGTGGATCTGGAATTACTGCAAAAAATTCATGCGGAGTAAAGGCTCACGGTGCATGAATGAGGTAAGCCCTACTCGGGCAGAGCTTCACAGCTTAATTACTTTTTGCCCAAAAGAAGTCGCAACAATCACCTTGTTTGTCGAGTTATAACCAATCCTTGGGAAGGATTTTTTGCCTGTGGCTCCCCTCGACCCTTCAATACCTCTTGATACACCATTGATCCGCAATGGCACTCGATGTAAACAGGGCAAGCTCCTTTACTGCTCGTTCAGAGGTTACGTAAAAAAGCCACCCTTGCGGGTGGCTTTTTTACGTCAGCGGGAGATTCAAAGAAATCCCGTTGTTGTAGAAAACCTCCGACATCGGCAAGAGGGAGACAGTAAGTTCTTCCTCTACCGACAAAGAAGATTTATTTTTTCTTGTTCCTCAAAAGATCTTCCAGCATAGGCATTAGAATCAGCTCCATAGAGAAGCTCATCTTGCCACCAGGTACGACTATAGTGTTGCGACGAGACATAAATGAACCATTAATCATGTTCAGCAGATATGGGAAATCCACACCC
Source organism: Caldithrix sp. (assembly GCA_020722745.1). Lineage (GTDB taxonomy): Bacteria > Spirochaetota > Leptospiria > Turneriellales > Turneriellaceae > DYKF01. The sequence goes on along the minus strand of DYKF01000072.1, from coordinate 8,600 downwards.
TTTGGATCTGCAAGGCGAATTACAACAAAACTTTCATCGAGCGTAGGAATGTCGCGCGCAATAAACGGATTTGAAGTATCTACCGTAGGAACCCTCTGGAAGTTGATATGCGTTTTGGAAAACTGGGGAGCGATAAAATGCACATAGTCGTGCATGCGACGCAGAATTGTATCTGTTACGGCTTCTGCAGAATAGCCACGCGCACTGGTATCGCGGTGAATTTTCTGAATCCATTCCAGGTTTACAATTGGCACTACCCCAACGAGCAAATCAACAAATCTGGACACATCGACAGCCCCATGCTGTACAGCACCATGAAGACCTTCGTAAAAGAGAAGATCTGTTCCCTCCGGAATCTTTTCCCAGGCAGTAAAGGTTCCGGGCTCCTGGCCATAGGGTTCTGCTTCCTCATGGTTGTGCAGATAATAGCGCTTCTCACCAGTTCCCTTTTCACCGTATTCTTTAAAAAGCTCTTCAATTTTATCGAAGAGATTGGCCTCTGGTCCAAAGTGAGACGGTGGACGGCGGCCTTCGTTTTCGGCATCGGCTATGGCCTGCTTCATTTCTACCCGATTGAAACGGTGAAAGCTGTCCCCTTCAATAATGGCAGGGTTTTTTATATCGAGGCGACGGAACATGTGCTCGAACGCTGATTTCACAGTGCTCGTACCAGCTCCGGATGAACCAGTTACGGCGATTACAGGATATTTTGCTGACATAGTGACTCCTTTATATTACTCGTGCTCAACGTCGTAGTTGATTGCACTTATTTCCATTAACTTGTCGAATCTGTGGTGGGACTCCACATAGCGAACAGTACCCGTTTTACCACGCATTACCATCGTGTGTGTAACAGCACCTTTCCCTGTAAACTGAACCCCACGGAGAAATGTTCCCTCGGAAATTCCAGTGGCAGCAAAAAATACGTCTTCAGATGTGATGAGTTCGTTTACACCGAGCACGCGGTTCATGTCAACTCCAGCGGCTTCCAGTGCTTTTCTCTCTTCCTCAGACTGGGGATCATATTTCACGAGGAGTTCTCCACCGACAGTTTTCACCGCTGCGGCAGCGAGAACTGCTTCCGGCGATCCACCCGTGCCCATCAGAACATCAATATCCGTTCCTGGATTAACAGCCATGAGAGCGCCAAATACGTCACCGTCTGTCTGAAGCTGGATGCGCGCACCAGCCTTGCGAATGTCGGCAATCAGCTGCTCATGTCTTTTTTTCTCGAGAACAAAAATGGTAAGATCTTCTACATCTTTCCCAAGTGCTTTGGCAATTTTCTGGAGATTGTCTGCAACAGGTGCATCCATGTCCACTACGTTTTTGGCGGCTTCTGGAACGGCAAGTTTAGCCATATAGAAAGCAGGCTTTGGATCGAACATGGATCCACGGGGGGCCATGGCAACAGTTGCAATCGCATTGGGTCTGCCATATGCGAGAAGACGGGTTCCCTCTACGGGATCTACTGCAATATCCATTTCCGGTCCATTGCCAGTTCCAACCACTTCCCCATTATAGAGCATGGGGGCTTCGTCTTTTTCTCCTTCGCCAATGACAACAGTTCCGCGAATTTCCATGCTCTGGAAGGAAATTCTCATGGCATCTACAGCTGCACCGTCACCGGCTTCTTTATCGCCCTTTCCCAGCCAGCGAGCTGCCGAAAGAGCGGCAGATTCTGTTACGCGGGCAAGGTCAAGAGCGAGATTTCTTGTTGGTGTTTCTTTACTCATAGTATCCTCTTTTGTTTTATAGAGCAGCCTGCGCTGCCTTGCGTATTGCTTCCATTGCGGCTACGGAATCCGGAGCATTGAACACGGCGCTGCCTGCGACGAGCAGATTAGCACCTGCTTTTGCGACGAGAGGGGCGGTCTCCGTATTCACGCCACCATCCACTTGGAGAAGCATATCTGGTTTATTGCGCTGTTCCATCATTTTTTTGACGGCAGCAATTTTATCCAGGCCTCGATGGATAAATTTTTGGCCACCAAAACCGGGGTTTACTGTCATAATGAGCACCAGCTCAAGATCCTCAAAAATATCTTCGAGAACGCTTACAGGAGTTGCAGGGTTTAGAGAAACTCCCGCCTTCATTCCGTTTGCGTGGATCTGCTGAACAGCTCTGTGGAGGTGCGTAACTGCTTCTGCATGTACCGTTAACACATCTGCACCCGCTTTTGCGTACTCTTCTATGTACAGCTCTGCATTGGTGATCATGAGGTGTACGTCGAGCGGTACTTTTGTGAGTTTTTTCATGGCGGCAACCATGTTCGGGCCAAATGTAAGGTTTGGCACAAAGTGGCCATCCATTACATCGACATGGATATAGTCTGCACCATTCTCTGCAATTTTGCCTACTTGGCCTCTAAGGTCAAGAAGGTCAGCAGAAAGAATAGAAGGGGCCATTTTAATCATAGATACCTCTTAAAAAGATCGGGGTTCCCCCGAACCCGTGAATATCCACCAGAGTCCCGCATCGCAAAAGTTGCAATGAGGGACTCTGGATGGCGCTTAAATTTTGCCGGACGAGCCGAGGACGTTGCGCATTTTATGAGCTACTAGCTCCTTTACTGCGTCGCGGGCTGCTCCAAAAAATTTTCTTGGGTCAAACTCGCGTGGGTCGTTAATCATGACTTCTCGCATGGCAGCGGTCACGGCAATGCGGATATCTGTATCGATGTTGATCTTAACAACTCCCAAAGTTGCTGCTTTGCGGAGCATATCTTCGGGGATTCCCGTTGTTCCGTCAATTTTGGCACCGTATTTATTGGCCTTTTCTACAAGTTCTTGTGGAACAGAGGAGGCTCCATGGAGCACAAGCGGATAACCGGGCAGTGCAGCCTGGATTTTTTCCAGACGGTCGAAATCGAGAACAGCGGACCCTTTGAATTTGTAAGCGCCGTGCGATGTTCCAATGGCGACCGCGAGAGAGTTGGCACCTGTTTTTTCAACAAATTCCACGGCTTCTTCTGGCTCTGTAAATACATGCTCTTCTGCAACGACATCTTCTTCGATGCCCTTAAGCATGCCGAGCTCTGCCTCTACCCAAACGCCGCGCGGCTTTGCGTATTCTACTACTTCTTTAGATACGGCAATGTTTTCCTCAAAAGGATGGTGCGAACCATCAATCATGACAGATGTAAAACCGCCGTCAATTACGTCTTTGCAAATTTTGAAGTCTGCGCCGTGGTCCAGATGCAGAACAACGGGAACATCGGTTTTGGCTGTCGCCGCTTCTACCATCTTTACGATATAATCGTGGCCAGCGTATTTTCTGGCGCCGGCAGAAATCTGCAGGATAACCGGTGATCTTTCCTGCTCTGCAGCAAGAAGAATCCCCTGGAGGATTTCCATATTGTTAACGTTAAATCCGCCAATGGCGTATTTGCCTTCATAGGCTTTTTTGAACAGTTCGTGTGGTGCAACTAATGGCATAATATTCTCCTTTTTTGTTATTTAATATTTCTCAAAATCCTTCCCCTTATTCCGTTGGATAAGGGGCTAAGACATTAAGAATGTGTTTTTTAAAGTCCAAATTTCTCTTCAATTACTTTTACGAGATTTTCTGTCGTGAAACCGAATTTCCCTTCGAGTACTTCTGCCGGGGCAGATGCTCCAAAGTGATCAATGCCGTAAGCAAGGCCTTTAAGACCTACATAGCGACCCCAGCCAATGGTAGAGCCTGCTTCTATGCTCACGCGCTTTTCAACCGATGGAGGAAGCACTTTATCTTTGTAGTCCTGGCTTTGTCTTTCGAAAAGCTCCAGAGAAGGCATGCTCACTACGCGCACCTTGCCGGGAAGTTTTTCTGCAACATTGAGAGCCAAAGTAACTTCGGAACCAGAAGCCATTAGGATAATATCCGGAGTTTCTGATTCGCTGCCTCTGACAATATATCCACCTTTTCTGACAGAATCTGCAGGCGCCACTTTAGAGCGATCCAGCGTGGGAAGTCCCTGTCTGGTAAGGATAAGACATACGGGGCTTTTAGTTTCTGCCATAGCATACTGCATCGCGGCAGCAGTTTCTGTGGCTTCTGCAGGGCGCATAACGACCATATTGGGAATAGCGCGCAGAGAAACCAGGTGCTCAATTGGCTGGTGGGTAGGGCCATCTTCGCCAAGGTAAAAGGAATCGTGCGTGAAAACGTGCAGCACGGGAATTTCCATGAGAGCTGACAGGCGCAAGGAACCTCTCTCGTAGTCAGAGAATACGAGGAATGTGGCGCCAAAGCTTCTCAGGCCGCTGTGCAGGGCAATACCATTGATGAGAACGCCCATGGGAAATTCACGCACGCCAAAGGCGAAGTTGCGGCCAGCGCGGGTAGCCGGAGCAAAGTCAGTCGTTTTTTTGGCAAAGCCAGCTGTGTTATTGGATGGCTCGAGGTCGGCAGATCCACCCACGAGGAAGGGAACCTGCTCGTAAAAGTCTGCGAGAACTTTTCCGAAAGCAACGCGCGTGGCGACTTTTTCGCCAGGAGTAAACTCTGGAACTTTAAGACCTTCAAACGATGCTTTGTGCAATGCTTCCCAGAGTGTTTTAAAGGAGGAATCTGCTGAAAGTTTTGCGTCTTTCTTTTTTTCCCACTCTGCCGCTTCTTTTTTGAGATCTTCGTAGCGGGCGCGGAAATGAGCCAGTGCGTCTTCTGGGAGGAAAAATGTGTCGTTTTCGGGGAGACCAAAAGCCTTCTTAATGGCGACAACTTCTTCTGGAGGGAACGGAGCACCGTGGAAGTCATGCATGTCTTCGTATTTGGTGGAACCCTTGGACATAACAGTTTTGCCAATAATGATGGTTGGCTTTTCTGTTTGTGCTTTTGCAGCGTCAATTTCGCGGCGCATGGCTGCATGGTCGTGCCCGTCAATTTCCACGACTCTCCACTGGAAAGACTCAAACATTTTTGCAATGTCTGTAGAGTCAGCGCGGTCTGTGTGGCCGGAGATCTGGATCCGATTGTTGTCATAGTACAGAATAAGCTTGTTAAGCTTAAAGTGACCTGCTAACTGGGCAGCACCTAAGGCAACGGGCTCTTGGATATCTCCATCTCCCGCGAGAACATAGGTGTAATGGTCGGCAATGTCAGCGCCGAGGCGTGCGTTCAGGTGAGCTTCTGCAACGGCTAATCCAACGGCCATACCTACGCCCTGCCCTAATGGACCGGATGTGTTTTCAATGCCGTGCTTGCGGTCTACCTCTGGGTGACCTGGTGTATGCGAGCCCCACTGGCGGAACTTTTTGAGTTCTTCTTTATCCATGAATCCTTGAAGAACGAGAAGAGAGTAAAGCAGCATGGATTCGTGGCCGGCAGAAAGAACGAATCTGTCGCGGTTAAACCATGTCGGATTGGCAGGGTTGAATTTAAGATAATCGCGGAACACGATATAGGCGAAGTCGGAGGAGGACATTGCTCCACCCGGATGCCCGGAATTTGCCTTGGAAACACCATCGATGATGAGGCCTTTCATCACGTTTATCACGTACTGATCCATATTTTCTTTGCTCATATTGTAATCACCTTAAAAGTTAAATTTTTGTATGCTGTGAAAAAGGTCTCTGTTTGATCTTTAGGTCTGGCATGGGCCAGAACCGGTTTATCTTGCGGCCTTATTCAAAGAATACTTCACTCTCTGCAGAGCAAGGGACTTACCCCTGCCCTAATGATTTGCAGGGGAGAGGATGCGTCAAGAGGAAAAAAAACTGCCGTAAGGTTTTATTGTTTAATCCCTAACTTTTTGACGAGCGAACTGTTCGGCGGTTAAACAAAACAGAAAGGTTAAAGAAGCTCTGAAAAAGAATTGCCCCGCCTCCTACACCGCGTACAATGCCGCATGGCCGTTGCAGTAAAACTGGAAGAACATTTTACTTACGCAGATTATCTTCAGTGGGACGATGACGAGCGCTGGGAACTCATCGATGGAGTTGCGTACAATATGAGCCCCGCCCCATCGCGAAAGCACCAGGAATTTGCTCGCGAAATTCTCCGCCAGATAATGCCCATCATGGACAATAGCGACTGCAAAGTGTTCTTTGCCCCCTTTGACGTGCGACTGCCCCAAAAAAACGAAAGCGACGAAAAAATCGATACTGTCGTACAACCCGACATTGCCGTTTTTTGCGACAAATCCAAACTCGACGAAAAAGGAGCGCGAGGCGCACCGGATTTCATTGCAGAAATTTTATCCCCCCATACAGCCCGCAAGGATTTAACCGTTAAACTTGCCCTCTACGAAAAACACGGCGTGCGCGAATACTGGATTGTTCATCCAAACGATAAAATTGTTCAGGTGTTTATTTTAAACGAAAGCGGAAAGTATACTACAGCAGAAGTGTACATGAGCGAGGATACCATTGCTGTGTATACACTGTCCGGTCTGAAAATAGATTTGTCTTTTTTTGACACTATCGAATAGTTCCAATCGATTCAGTAAATCGCTAAGGCGAGCCGCAAATTTTCAAAATTTTGAAAAAATTTTAAATTTATGTCCTTATACACAGCGCAAGGAAAGCGTAAAAATTCATTTTTAGAGACTCCCCGGACGAGTTACCCGCCTTTGGCTCCGGGTTTGGGAGAAATCTCGATGACCTGTAATAAAATCTCGTGGTGAACCTTACATTTTTTTTCTTTACTCCGCGAAAGGACCTGCAAAAGTTGGACCGAGTTTTATTCGGATTAAAAACAGGAGTAATTTATGAAAAAACTTTTGACACTTTTACTTGCGGCATTGATTTCCTATCCTGCCTTTGCCCAGCAGACAACGGAGAAAAAAAATAACTTAGGCGAAGCTTATTCTCTGTTTGGCCTCTATGCGGGATTCAACTATTTCCCCACAGCACAGAATTCTAACAGCAATATGGGAATTTTGGGCAAATTCCCCATTGGAAAAAGATTTGGCGTAGAAGCAATATTGGGAAATTACACTATTCCCATCAAAAGCTACCAAAGCGGCACCCAGAGTTACAACGGCCACGGGGAAGAATACTATCTCCAGATTGGAGCAAGTTTTCTCTATTATCTCCCCGTCATGCAAAGAATGGTTCAAGCCAAATTAGGATTTGACTATTACGATTTTCAAGGTGGTCGCATTGCAGATAATCCGGGAGCAACCGCAGGTTCCTGTGGCACATGCTACCAGATGTGCTCTAACTGTATGCCTTCTTTATTCGGTTTGAACGCCGGCATGATAATAGACGTACCTCTGTATAAAGAGATCACGTTAACAAGCTCGTTTGCTGTCCGCTACCTTTTGAACCATGGTAGTGAAATGATTCCTCTCGATTTCCGCGTAGGAATCGGTTACAAAATCTAAATCGCCTCCCGCAGCCATCAAACGACGGTTGCGGGATTTCTTTGCAACTACATTCTCGCAAATTGCCGACGGTCTCCTTTCCCGCACTGCTGCAAAGGTGGCTTTTTTTTTACACCAAATCCCCAGTGCTCGTGGAAAATCACATCTGCCGCCCGAAAAATTTTTTTGGTCGTTTTGGAATATCCCGCCTTAAAACTTGCTTTTATGAACGTGGCTCTACTTTTTCAAAATTTTGAAAGAAATTTAATTTTAGTACCTTATTACACTCCGCGAGGAAAGCGTAATTTTTTTTTTAGAAATTCCCAAATGTAATACGGTGGGCTGCATGGCCCTACCAGGGCAGGGTCTTCCGCTTAAATAAATTATTTTGTCCCCACAGTGGCTACCGTTCTTTTGCGCTTACCATGTTTCTTTGGATTTTTTGTTCTTATTAAATTGCGACAGATATTTTCGCACTATTCTATCGGGTTTCAATCAGCTCCACCTGCCACGGAAAATTTCTCAAGTTCAGCACTCTACCAGAATAGACTTGCAGCTGTTGCTGTAAGGAGACGAGAAGAAATGAAAATGCCATTTGATGATTGTAGAAAAAAACGAGAAAATTCATCCCCGAAACCAAAGGAAAATATTATGACACCCGAAGAATATAAATTGTTTCAAGCAGTTGCAGCTGAAGTGAGAGCTTTGTTAACCGAACTGGACGAAGACAAATTCCCAGTACTGTCCAGTCGCGGCCTGGATTGGACGCAGTCTCAGATCGCCAACATGCTCATTCACTTCGGTTACGAGCCAACCGAAGTGAACATCCATTCCTGTATGGTATCGCTTGAAAGTGATTTAGAGGAGATGTTCCCGGTAAGAGAAAAACACATAAAACCAAAGAAAAAAGAGAAAAAACATAAAGGACTAATAACAAAGGAAGAGTTTCCGTTGCTGTGGCAGCGGGATCAAGAGTGGTCGGTGAACGCGGTAATGGAAATACTCAATGCAAGAAACCAGGAACCAACGGATAAAAACATATACAGCGCATTAGTGTCACTGGAATCAGACCTGCAGAAGATGGTCCCGATACCGGACTAACAGTGAATATATCGATATTTACTATGGATATATTCCATTGAAAAAATGTGAAAACCTCTGGGGGCGTCCGCGCCCCCGATTTTCGTATTATGTCTCATACTAAAAACCTTAGTACCTACCAAACACTCGCTGAATTATGTCTCATCGCTCAAGCGAGTCGACACCCGCCATTCCATTCTATCATATAGTTATCTCTTGTAAAGCACTTTC
>DYKF01000071.1 GCA_020722745.1 Caldithrix sp. | reverse complement strand
GGAGGATTTCCAATAATACAATCAAACCCGCCGTTATCCTTAAATACCTTGCCAAAACCATCCGTTTCGCTCTTCCAGTCAAACTGCTTGATTCCGGAATTGCCAAACATGTTGTGTGCAAACAGATCTTCTCTTTCAATCAGAGAATTCCCGCTCTTGATATTGCCCGTCATGTCGGGAAGAACTTTACCTTTTAAGAATAGCCAGCCCTGATCATCTTCAATACCGTGTTCCAAAAGTTTTAAATAGAGACTAAGAATGGCAACTTCCGTAGCTTCGCGGTCTATATCAACACCAAAAATATTATTCACAAGAATTTCACCGCGCTTCTTAGTGCTGAGTTTGATTTCTCCTTCTGTATTTTCATAGAAATCATCTTTATATTTTTTAATACTTTGATTATTTTCATAAAATTTGCGATGGTATTCCATGATAAAACTGTAGGCACCCAGCAGAAAACTTCCCGAACCGCAAGCTGGATCGAGGATTTTAATCTTTTCAATTTCTTCAGGAGTCTTGCCTTCAATTTTTTTACCTTCAGTTTCTTTGACGATATAATCAACAATATATTGCGGAGTATAATAGACGCCACCTGCATGACGGACCTCTTCTTTCTCTTCAACTTTCGCTCTGTGAGAGTCCGTTAAGCGAATCTTTGATCCGAGGAATTTTTCATAGATTCTGCCTAATATTTCCGGTTCAATTACATCAAACTGGAAAGGCGACCTAGGATAGGTCAGATCAAGGATGGTGTCCTTTAACACTTTATCGTCAATGACGAGTTTTTCACTGAAATGGGGTTTAAATAAAAGTCCATTGTAATTAACGTTCAATTCTCCGAATATGGGAAACAATGATGCGTATAAATTCTCTTTTTTCGCAATCGTATTCAGGAGAGTGTTTTCCCCGATAATCTCGCGATCCTCAAGATTTCGAATAAACACCAGTCGGTCTAAAATCCGCTGAACGGCTTCGTTGATTTCATCGACCGAGAGAGATTCATTTCGAATTGCAAGATTTTTTGCAAGCTTCTCCCGCCAGAGGATAATTTCATTCAGAAAATCTGCATCAAGTGTCTTTGTATTTTTTGAAATCTTTCATCGCAATACATCAAGACTGCCGGCCATAACGGCTTCACGGGAAAAGTGTTCATACAGAAAATCCCATTTATCAAGATAATCGATATATCTTAAATCAAACTCTTTCAGAACTCCCTGAGTGGGATTATCGTAGACCGGTCGTTGCAGTGCATTGAATACGCGAAATTCATGAAAATCGGTCAATATTACAATTGGAGCTTTGCCGTTTGTAGAATAGGCATAGCGTTTAGCCTGAAACATGGCATCTTTATCGGGGTTATCAATAATTCGAACCCAGGGGGCCTTAGCTTCCACAAAGAACTTCAGCTTTCCATTCACCCGAAAAGCATAATCGGGCTTTTTATTAGAAGAATTATCTTTTTGTGAATACTCTCTATGCACATCCCAAAAGTTCCTATGCAAATGAGTTTGATCAAATTCCCATCCTAAAGCCTGAAAGAATGGATCGATAAAGCGATTTCTTGCCTCGGTTTCTCCAAAACCTTTACTGCGATATTCAGCTTCATGCCTTTCAAAGTCTGCAACCTTTTGCTCAATGATTTCTTTTCCTAAGTAACCTCTGAAAAAGTCCCTCCGTGGACTTTTTCAGACCGCAAAACCCAGGCAAAGCCTGCTGTTTTGCTCCATTTTGCTGCGAAAACGTGCGTTTTCTTCGCAAAATGCCGGTCCATCCATGGACCGGCAGTAAGCTCTGAACCTTTTTCAGAGCTTACCTAACATATTATTAGCCCCTTTGGTCAAAGGTATAAAATGGACTCTATTTTCCAGCGATTTTTCTACGCGCCAATTGTATAGATTTTGCAGCGATTATAACAGAACCACTCGCCCACACCCAAGGAAAAAGGACAAGAGATCCACTACCAAATTTAGCGAAAAAAACATTCTGCCAAAAAAGTGGCTCAACCTGAGCTGGTGACAGGAAGCGGCACCCGCCATTTCAGGATAGCAGAATACCTTCATTTGCAAAGCAATTTTAGCTTACCTGTTTTCTGTATTATGTCTCATACTCACGAGTGAGTACCTGCCAACACCACCCGCATTATGTCGCATTACGCGAAGCCCTGCGTAATGACGGAGTCATCTATCGAAGAGGATAGGTCCCTCGCGCGCAGCAGTCTGCACCTGATGAACGCGGGCAAAATATTCCTCCCGATCGAGCGGAGCAACTTGCCTTTTCCCTCTGCATCAATCCTCAATCCCTTCAAGTGATGTCTTGTAAAGATTGTTGACGCTGTGTTTCATAAATATTCTACAACTGTCATGAGCAACGTTGACAGAAAGCTGAAACGTGTGTATATAGAGACATACGGCTGCCAAATGAACGAATACGATTCCCTTATGGCTGAATCCATTCTCGAAAAAGCAGGGCATTCCATTACACGTTCCGAATCCCAAGCAGATGTCATTCTCATTAATACCTGTGCCGTGCGAGAAAATGCGCACCAGAAAGTATTTAACAAGCTCGAACAATATGGCTACCACAAGGGCCACCGTCGCATTGGCGTTCTCGGCTGCATGGCCCAAAATTTGGGAGAAGAATTACTGCGCACCGCTCCTTCCGTAGATTTTCTTTCCGGACCAGACTCTTATTTGCAGCTTCCCGAAGCAATTCAACATGTCTTTGAAAAAGAAGAAAAGATTTTACACCTTGCTTTATCGCCTCAGGTCAATTATTCCGGGGCAGAGCCACCACCATCCGTTCATTTGCGCTCTTCGCCTTCGCGCGTAACAGGATTTGTCACCATCCAGAGAGGCTGCGACAATTTCTGCACTTTTTGCGTAGTTCCTTATACACGTGGCCGCGAGAAATCCCGCCCAATTTCCGAAATTACTGCCGAAGTGCGCTCTCTCGAAAATGCCGGCTATAAGGCCGTTGTCCTGTTAGGCCAAAACGTAAATTCGTACCTTGCCGGCTCTGATACGTTTGCAGATTTAATAAAGACTCTCCTTCGCGAAACATCGATTCCGCGCATTCATTTCACATCGCCCCACCCAAAAGACTATCCAGAGGAGCTCATAGATCTCATGGCAACAGAACCGCGCTTTGCACCACAGGCGCACATCCCGTTACAGGCCGGCAACGACGAAGTATTACGGCGTATGAAACGCAATTACACATCGGCATCATTTTTGTCTCTCATCCATAAAATGCGGGATCGCATTCCTGGTATTGCCTTCAGCACGGACGTTATTGTGGGCTTTCCCGGAGAAACACGCGAACAGTTTCAAGACACACTCAACGTAATGCGCGAGGCAGATTTTGATTCAGCGTTCATGTTCGCCTACTCGCAGCGCAAAGGCACCATTGCGGCGCGTCGCTATCCGGACGACGTTCCGGCTGATGAAAAACAACAGCGGCTACAACAATTGATTGCCGAACAAAACGAACGATCGCTGCGAAAGAATCAGGAATGGATTGGTCGACGCGTGGAAATCCTTATTGAAAATATTTCCAGACGCAACGACCGCGAGCTATCCGGACGCCTCTCTAACGGGAAACAGGTTGTATTTCCCTTCCTTGGTTCCGGCAATCCAGCAGACTCTATCGGACGGTTTGCACTTGCGACAATTGTATCGGCTTCCTCTGCAACTCTGCGCGGAGATAGAGCGGAATTGTTAAGCAGGTAAGCCCTACCCGGGCGGGGTTAGCCGCATAAAAAATTTTCTGCCACAAAAACGACCGTTCTAAAAATCGTTGTCCCCTTTTTTAGCAGGCGCCTGCTACAGGCTGCAGGCACTCCCGAATTAAAGAAGTAAGACCTGTTCACATAGCGGCAGAGCGAAAAGCTTCCCATTAATTCAACTCTTCCTCTCGATACACGTTGCTCCGCAATGGCACTCGAGGTAAACTGTGTCGGGGCAAGCTAACTCGCCTCCGCGCGTTCAGAGGTTACCTAAGCTCTATTCCAAATATATTTCGGTTTTTAAGTAGGGATTCCAGGAAGACCATGGCGAATCCGAAGCAGAACGGCGCGGCTCCGAAAATAAATACTGACCGGCATCAATTGCATCTGCTTTGTGAACCAGAAACGCTTCGAGAAAGCGAGGCTCCTCGATAGCACCCCATTCCTTGCGCCCCTGGTGAGATACAAGAATATGCTCCAGCTTCAGAGCCATTACTTCGTCAAGACCAATAGATAAAATAACAGGGCGAACGCGGTCGTAGCCTAACAGAGCATGCCCCTTGAGCCTTCCCTGCGATGAATAATCAATATCGTACAAAAGAGTTTTATATTCGTCTACTTTTCCAACATTGTGCAAAAAGGCACCAGCGAGTAACAAATCGCGGTTAGCATGCGGATAAATCCGGGCAAAAGAATCAACCAGCTGCATAACGCGAAGAGTATGCTCCAAGAGACCCCCAATATAAGCGTAATGGGAAAAGCGCGATGCCGGTGCCTCCACAAAAAGGCGCACAAAATTTCTGTCTTCCAGAAAATGCTCACAGACCAGTTTAATCTTTTTATCGGAAATTTTTTCTGTGCGTTCACGAACCTCCCGCAAAAGTTCGCGGCGGTTAAAATGGGTGCGGCGAGCAAAACGGGTCACTTCGTCTATCTCTTTTTGAGACTTTTCTATTTTTAGAATCTTAATCTGGCGAACCCCCTGGAAATCTTCCACCGTGCCGGCAATCTTAACAATGTCCCCCATTTTCAGCGAGCTCTGAAGAGTAGAAAGTTCCTTCTCCGTGCCAAAATAAACGCCGGGAAGATAACCCGTGCGATCAGATAAAATTACCCGGATGAATGGTTTCTTTTTTCCTTTATTGAGTACAATTTTTCGCAGCAGAAAATACGCCTCTTCCAGAAACCCAATATGCAGGTCTTTGACAAAAGGCATGCGGGCAACTTCAAAGGCGTCCATTATATTCTCCCTAAGGCGCGCCCTGCTACAACCAGCAGAAAGCCGAGCAGCAGATTCCCGGCCAGATACAAAAACAAATCGCGGTAGCGGCCCGATTGCAGAAGGACAGCATTCTCATACGCAAAAGTTGAAAACGTGGTCAGGCCACCCAGAAATCCCGTAATAAAAAATTCACGCCACGGCGAAACAATAATATTTTTATCAAAAGCCCAGACAGCCAGGATTCCAATTAAAAAAGAACCGAGCAGATTGACGGCAAGAGTTCCGACAGGAAAGCCAGGCCACACAGCCGCCAAACCGCGAGACAACGAAAAACGGGCTACGCTGCCAAGCGCACCGCCAAGAGCCACAGCCAGATATACCGCTACACTCATTTTTTACCGTCTATGAAATGAGCCGTTACTTTTTCGCGAGTAATTACGCCCCCGCCAGAAGAGGCGAGAAGTTCACTCACCGCAGCCAACACGGATTCTATCACGCGGGTTTCTTCTATCACTTCAATGACGACGGGCAGGGTATCGCTGATGGCGAGGATATGCGAAGAATGCCGCCGCCCACTTTTTCCAAATCCGGCTATGCCATGCAGCACGGTTGCCCCGCGAATTCCGTGCCCTTCCAGCGACGAAAGAATCAACTCAAGAAGAGGCGTACTGCCTTTTTTATCGTGGTCTGTTAGAATAATACGCAGTAGTTCATGCATGTCCGTATATGGAGACATAATCCCGTCCGTCCAGATAATTTTCTGTATGGAATTTTCATTGACCAGCCCCCCGCGAAAATTCATAGTAACCCATGATAAAGAAAAATCTTCTTTCCGTTGCGCTGCTGGCGATGGCCGCGTGCTCTCCGATGAATATATCCCAGGAAATCCAGAAAGCCGAGACTCTGCGCCAGCAGGAAAAATACGACGACGCGAGAAAAGTTCTCGACAAAGTAATTTCTGCAGATTCCATTACGTCGCGCGAAAAAGCAAGAGCCTACAAAGAGCTGGGCAATACATGGTTGCTTGGCAACGACGATCTCGACCGTGCCTACATGTGGTACCAGAAATCTGCCGAGGCAGATCCGCAGTACGAAAACGCCATTCATAATCTGGGCCTTGTTGAGCTGAAGCGTTTTGAACAAGAACTCACGGGCGAGAACGCCTCTCCCGATGCGCTGGATCATCTGAACAAAGCAGAAGAGTATTTTTTGAACGCTCTAACTAAAAATCCGCGTTTTGCTCTTTCAGCAGAAGAGCTTTCCAAAGTTTATTTCTATAAAAAGGATTATAAAAAAGCCCTAGAGCAGATCCGCACGGCCAGAAAATATTCAGGCCAGAATTCGCGCATGCTCCTCATAGAAGGACAAATCTTCCAGAAAGGACTCAAAGATCCCAAATCCGCATTTGGATTGTACGAAGAGGCATTTGCCATTGACCGCAAAAATCCAACCGTGCTGTATTATCTCACCGAGACGGCCTCTTCGGTTTCCCGCGAAAAATACGATTATTACCAGAGCCATTTTAAGTCCCTTACAGGAATGACCACCGAGGAATTCAAAAAACGCCGACTCAGCGATCTTACAGATCTTAACCTGCGATCAGACTGAAACAGCTTTCGCGGAAGCCATTGGACAATTAAGGAAGCTTCCATAAAGATTGCAAAGTCAACGAGCCGATACTGAGACATGGGTCTCCTTTCTAAAAGCAGGGAATCAGAAAAAATACAGCCGACTCAAAAACCGGCTAAGTCCCTGTTCGAAAGATCGCGGGAGTCTTTAGAACAGCCCCAAAAGAAATCTCTTCTCTCGCGCGCTCTCGATCTGTTGAAAAAGCCATTCGGCAGTACCTCCAAAACAGAACCGAGGAAACATAAGGGCCTGCTCGAAAGAGCCCGCGAACTGTTGTTTGGAAAAAAAAAAGAGGAAGCGGAACCAGCTGTTGAACCGGAAGAAGAGCTCGACTTAGCCGCCCCGCCCGTCACAGAAGAAGTACTCGAAAATTCTTCCCCTGAAGCCATTGTGCCTTCGGGGAGGAGCTCGGTTTATGAAGAGGTTATCGTTCCCGATCTTTCCGCAGAGCCACCGGGAGAACTCACTGGCGAAAAGCCTTCTTCCCCAGATTATCACAATATCCAGATACGGACTCTGCCGCAACGCTTTCAGGAATACCAGGCGCTCACACCAGAAGAGCTCGAGAAAATGCCTCTGCCTCCTCTTAAGTTAAGCTATCGCTCTTTTGAAATCGCTCCGCCAGACGGCCCCTACGGCCACTATGGGCGCAGTCTGCGAAACGCGGAATCTTTTTTGTCTGAGGGTGATTTTGAACTCGCTGCGAGCACGTACAGCCGCGTGCACGAAAAAATTCCCGAACAAATTGTTCGATCCAAAATCGAGCAAAATTTATCGGACATCAGCAAGTATCTCGAAGAAATAGACGAGCGTATTGCCAAGCAGCCTCGCTTTATAATGCCCCCTTCCTCTCGCGCGGGAGACGGAGAAGGCGATGATTCCATTCGCCAGCAGATAGCACAGGGATTTATTGATATTCAAAAAGCGATTTTTGAAGCCACCAGTATGCAGATAGATGCAGCCAATGCAGTTATCAACGCAACCGGCAGCGGCTCGGGTGAGTCTGGAACCACTTCTCCCGATGGCCCCGCTGGAGAATCTTCTGGAGCAGCAGGCCCGGCAACCAGTGGAGCCGCTGTAGTTTCAACCGTTGGCCCGCTTTCTCCCATTGGTGGTGGATTTGCTGGCGGAACGGCTGGCGAACCGGGACAACCGGGAAAACACGCGACAACGGGCAAAGAATCAGAGCCTGCTGTCGCGCCCGTGCAACATACGCCGGAACAGGGATTTATGTCTCCTCCCGAAATGCCGGCCCTCACAGATTCCAATCTTACCGATGAATCTCCCGAATCAGCAGAAGAAAAGCCAAAAGAAATTCAGGAAATTCGAGGGGTTTTAGAACTTAAGCCTCCAGACGAAGAAGACACTCCTTTCCTTACCCTGACATACGATTTTACGCGCATTCCGCACGAATTTGTGCTCGCTCGAGATCACAACATTTTTGAATTTGCCTATTATAAATACAAACCAATGCTCGTAAAAGCACACCAGTATATTCGGCGCAAGCAGATCACCCGCGCACTCAACTATTACCGCGTAATCCGGGAGCAACAGATTCCAGAAGAATTCCGGAAAATGATTGACCAGAACATTGAAGACATTACGGAATATCTCCAGAAATATCTGATGGCAAGGCAATGACAATGCTTGTATTAGCCGCAATCGCGGGAGCCATTACCGTTTCCTTTGCAGACTCCCTTTCCGGAAGAATTCTCCGCGCGTTTTACTCTATCCAGAGAAAAACAGAAAAAAATCCGTGGCGAAAGATTCTCTTTACCCGCTCGCGCTGCGACTATTGCCACAAAGAAATTCCGCCTGCCGGGCTAATCCCGATTGCCGGATATTTGTGGCAACAGGGAAAATGCGGACACTGCCAGAATACAATTTCCGCACGTTACCCTGTCCTGGAAGCTGCTGGCGCCGCATATGCTGCCCTGCATTTGCATCTTCACGGAAACCTGTTCACGCTGGCAATCCTGCTCTCTGCATTTCCCGTAGCTGCCGTTATCTTCCGCACAGACTCGCGCTACTTTTTAATACCAGATGCTGCCCTCCTCTGGACATTCCTGTTGAGCCTTGCTCTGCTTGGGGCTACTTTCTCTGCGGCAGACTTTCCCTTTAGGCTTGCCCCCGCTCTTGTATGGTTTGCCATATTTTATCTGCTGCATTTTTTCAGCCGGGGTAAAATGGGAATGGCAGATGTTAGACTGGTTCTGTTTCTCGGAATCGGCCTGACTTTTTGGCAGTCTCTCACCATGCCTACGCTGGCTGCCGTTGTGGGAATAGTTGCCAGGCTCTCTGGCTTTCACGGCAAAAAAATTCCCTTTGGAATTTATTTATATTTATCTTTCTTTCTTACTGCTTTGGTTCCGGAAGTAGTGATAGAAAAACTTTTCGTAAAATAATTTTTCGGGCGCCGTAAGTTCGGATACATCGTATTCCGGGCGGGGAACAAATTCTGTTCGTTCTGTTTTTCTGGACAATGGAAAAAATTCTCTTGCCTGGGTTTCCTTTCTTCGGTTGTTTTCTTCCCGCTCTGTTCCTTCCTCCTTGCGCAGAAATTTATCGAGAGCACCGTCGCTGTTGCCACCGTTTCCTTCTGGCGGTTTTTTGGCATCCTCTGAGATTCCTGCTGCCTCTCCCTCTCCGTTTTGCTTTTGCTCGCCCTTTAAATTTTGATCGCCGCCGCTACCGCTAGGCAAAACCATGGAAGAAGAACCATTGCCCGATGCATCGAGCAGATGCACCGACAGGGTATTCAGTTTCCACAGCAATTGATCCGACACGGCAACGGCTCTGTACGGCGTTCCGGCTGAATTATTTAACTGTTCAAAAAGTCTGTTTACCTCTGCCGTCTCCGAGCGAATCTGAGACGGCGTAAACGGAGAGGTAAGCTGCTCCTGAACCGCAGCAGAATAAATTGCGGCAAGTTTTTTAGAGGCTTCCAGAAACTCTGTCCGGCTGGATTTGTCGTCGCGCAATGTTCTGAATACCCTTGCATGCTCGTGCACAACGTACGACAATTTTTTCAGAGCTTCCGTATTTTCGGACTGCATGCGCTGGGCCATCCCCTGCATTTCTGAATTCAGTTGTGCCATGGCCTCGTCGAGGGACTCCACAGCCATCGCATCCCGCTTTTTCCCGGCTGTATGCTCTGCGGCTTCCATAAACTTCTGGGAAGCCTGCTGCGCTAACGGAGTTTGATTCGCTTCCGCACTCTTTTGCAACTCCATGAATTTTTTTATTTCTTTTTCTGTAAGAGAATTTGAGGCAATCTGGTTGCGCAGTTTTTGTAACTCTTGCGAGATCTCCTGCACCCGAGCCAGCTGCTTTGCCATTTGGAGAATTTCCAGAGAATCTTTCAGCATTTCCAGATATTCGCTCCGACTCACCTGCATAGCCTTTTCATTTCTCTCGCGGAAGGAACCCGGCATCTGCTTTAATAGATCGGAAATTTCTTTTTCTCTAGTTTCAATTTCCTGCTCCAGAATGGACTCCATGCGCGCCGCCGCCTCACTGAGCAATGCTTCCGTAAGATTCTTTTCTTTGTTGACGGCATACCCTGTCTCTTTGCTGAGCAAGCGCAAACTCTGGAGAAGATCTTTTTGGGACTGTACTGCAGCAGAGAGGGCCTCCCTGTCGCCAGAGCGAACAGCAGAGGCAAGGCTGTCTTCCAGGCTTTCTGCCGCCTGGATTATATTCGCAGATTTTTGTACAGCCTGCTTTATCCATTCGGAGTTGCTGGAAGTTTTGTCACCAAGTCGCAACGTAACAGGTTTGCTGCGAAGCGAGGCATTTTCAGATTCTGCCAGTAGAATTAAAGTAACCGATTTTTTCCCGGAAAAGAAATAGGAATAGACACCTTCCATTTGCCTGCCACCCTGCGGAAAAGGAACAGCAAATTGTTTTCCTTCTACCAGTACCCGCAGTCTTTTTATGGTTCCCTCTGAATATACTCGGTACGGCAAATGAACTATCCCATGCTCCGGCATAACAATTTCATTTTCTGTAAGCCATTCAGCGACAATTTGGGGAGGAAGGTTAGAAAAAAAGCTATATTCCGGAGAATAATATTTTCGGCTTAAACTATCTACTTCCAATATATATTCAAATTTTCGTTTTTCTTCTGGACCGCGAAACACAAATTCCTGTTGAAAGAGGCCATTTTGCTCCGGAACTCTTTTGCCAGAATACAGTTCCCTTATGGTCACTCCAGGGCCGGACGAAAATTCAAATCTATAGTGAGACCCAATGGAAAGAATCGTGTTATCTCCTGATTCCTCTGTCCACTTGCCATTCTGGAATATCTTGAGTTTTATGGCAGGTACATTTTCCACATCAGCTGTAACCTTTTTCCAAGGAAGAGCCACCCGGTACCAACCCACCCTGAAAATGGGGCGGGCTGCAATGGAATCTACCGCTAAAACGGCTTCCGGCCTGCGAGCTGTCTTGCCAGACGAATCCTGAATCTGCCAGTATACGGGCCTTTCACCGTGGCTGCAAACGGCATCCCAGTGCAGAGTATTGCTGGCAGAGAACTGCACAGTGTAATGGCAGACAGGCGGCGCCGGCCTGTTTTCCATGAAAGACAGTATGGGATATTCTATTATGAATAGAATAAACATCAAAAACGCCATTCCGGATATTAGAAACAATAGGCGAAACCGGACGACACTCTCCCACAAAAAATAAACGGTTCGACCTGGCTGCCAGGAATTCTGTATCTGCTGAACCCATTCTTTCTGGTATTCAGGCTCTCCAGAAACCCTGTTTTTTTGTAAATCGCATACAATCATTGCAGAAGGAAAGTCTTTCCATGTGTTCTTTCCGGCAACATTGTACACAGTGTCTGACATTTTCCTGATTTTTCCAGCGTTCAAAAAGTATAAGAGGACGAAAGCCAAACCAAAGAGAAAAAAAAGTTCTCCACCGAATGACAAATCGGGATTATGAATAACAGCAAATGACAGGATACCAAATACAAACAGAAAAATAAATGACAGAACAAAAAGGAACGTTAATGTGCCCAAAGTATGGGTAAACGCCAATGCCAAAGAATAAGGGATTATTTTCTTTTTTTTTGTTTGGTTGGTGCCCATGCCGAACAAGGCTGCAAAGAACGGCGTGAAAAACAAGTTTTTTTTGCCGATTTTTTAAGTCTTTTTAGGTAACCTCTGAACGCGAAGCGAGCGAACCTGCCCCGAGTGCCATTGCAAGGCAATGGCGTACTTGTGCTGAGCCTGTCGAA
>DYKF01000331.1 GCA_020722745.1 Caldithrix sp. | reverse complement strand
CCGCATTATGTCACATACCAAAGGCTTAGTATCTAACAACCACGATCCCGCGAACATACCACGCGAAGCGGGGAAATCAAAAACCATAGCTCGCACCGAGGGCTACATTAAAAAAATGACCAATCTTGCTCTCGGCAGCCAGCAAATATTGTAAATCCAGAAATACCTCTAACGCAGGTACCTCGGGAAGATCCCAGGATAAACCACCACCCAACGTATACGTATAATCCACGGAAGAAGCAGAATATGTCTCGCTGGTGGATTTATCCGTGCGCGAACCCATCGCCGCCGTCATGCCGGTACCCATGCTTGCATAAGGAAACAAATTGTATTTCATGAGCTCCGGAATGTTAAAAATAGAACGGACATCCAGCGTCATGGGTATCAAAGAAATAGAAGCATCAAACTCTGGCGTAGATGCGCCATACCCCAGAAAACCAAAATTGACGCCCATGCGCCAGTCAATCATGGGTACAAATTTCATGAAATCATAAGGAAGCAATACGTGAGCCCCCACATTGGCACCAAAACCAAAGGGAAACTCCGTGGCCACATAGCCCAGCGACACAGAAGGGATCAACGAAACATGAGCGACCGGCTTGTAGCGCGCCAAAAAAGGATTGGGCGCAAGAACCGTTGACGTCTCTATCAAGGGCTCTTCGGCTTTTACCTCGGCAGCTTTGGCCGGTACCTTTGCCTTCGCGGCAGGCTTGGTAGCCGCCGGTTTAGCTGCGGGCTTGGCGGCAGGCTTTGTCTGCGAAAACACAGGTGCCGCAATAAAAAATACAATCAGGATTCCAATGAATCGTTTCATTTTTACTTTAAGAAGTTTCATTGATGCCTTCACACGCGTTGTGACGGATTCTGGCTAATGATTCCAACAAGATTTTTAAAAAATTTTTATCTGTTTAGGATTTACAAGACCCGAGCAAGGTCCGTCACGCAGTGGACACAGTAGATCAGGTGCAAAACGAAGTGGGCCGATGAACGACAAAACGTTTACCTGACAATATACCTTAGTAGAACGGTTGCCCCTTGGGCAAAAAAATAACCCTTCCGGCAATAGAGCGCCGCCCGCGCAGGGCACTCCATGTAAACGCACCCGCGCGAATCGCCTTCCATTACCCAGAGCCGCCTAACCAAAGCGACGGATATTCTCGCGCAAACGCATAATGACATCGTTACAGGCAAAATCGAGAGTCACGCGGATCGCATTGCGTACAGCCCAGGCAGAAGACGAACCATGACCAATAATGGCAATACCGTCCACGCCAAGCAGGGGAGCCCCCCATAAGAAGCGTAATCCATTTTGCTGCGAACAGCCTGAAAAGCAGGCTTCAGCAAAAGTGCCCCAGTTTTAGCCAGCGAACTCTCGCGAATCGAATCTTTCAGAGTCGAAAAAATGGCCTTGGCGGCAGCCTCAATTGATTTAAGAGTTATATTGCCCGTAAAACCGTCGCACACGACGACATCTACAGGCCGGCCCATTCCAAAAAGATCCTTGCCCTCTACGTTGCCCGTAAAATCGTAGGGAAGTTTGGCAAACCTCGGAAAAGTCTGGCTGGTTAGCTCATTGCCCTTGCCCTCCTCCTCCCCATTGGACAGCAGGCCCAGTTTGGGATTGATAATTCCGAGAATTTCGCGCGCATAGACCTCGCCCATTATAGCAAACTGAACCAAGTACTCCGGCTTACTGTCTACATTGGCACCAGCATCTATAAGCACCGTGGCTCCGGCAGACTCGCGCGGAATAGGCGTTGCAATGGCGG
>DYKF01000330.1 GCA_020722745.1 Caldithrix sp. | reverse complement strand
CTAACGGCAGCATCAGTGGTTGAAACCGCATTAGATAAAGCTGAATGAACATACTGATCTTGCAACTTTAACCAAAACTTTATTAAACGAAACTGCGGTTTCAATCCACTGAATGCAATGGTTAGGCACATTTTTTAGTTTTATTACTGGTTATTTATTTCGATACTATCTCAGCACGATGAGTTTTTTTGTCTTCACAAACGTCCCTGCCTGAATACGATAGAAATAAACGCCAGTAGCTAAGTTCTTCGAGTTAAAAATAACCGAGTGTTCACCCGCGTCCACTTCTTCATCTAACAATATTGCAACTTCCTTACCGAGCAGATCAAAGACCGCCAGCATCACCTTCTCTGGCCGCGGCAATGAAAAACGAATGATTGTTGTCGGATTAAAGGGATTGGGATAATTTTGTGATAAAGAGTACGCGCGAGGACTAGAAATCCTCGGCTCTTGCACATCTGTAATCAAATCACCCGTGATCATATCTATAAAAACTCGAAAGATGAGGCTGGAACTATCCGGCTCAATCGCTTCGTATTCAGCCACCCAGATGATTTTTGTTGAGTCTTGCAAGAAATGTTCCGACCACATATTGCCACCATATAGGGTGCGCCTGACAATATTATGCTGAGCCTCGAAATCATGTCCGCCATTGGCATCTGCTACTGCCATCGCAATATCACTGTCAACAAAATTCTCTGGAATTGCTTTCGCCTTAGATGGAAATCCTGTCATTGTCGTGTCCGCCATAGTAAAAAATGAAGACACGAGAACCATGGTAGCGAATTGCAGAGAAGGCGAATAGAACTGATAGACCCACATTGGAGCAGTTCCATCCAGTCCCACGTCAATTCCTTTGGGATCTGCATGGACGAAAATTATCTGTAATTCTTGGTCCGGAGCATATTGTTTAGCGATCACCGTCGCAGTGTCCAGATAGGTCATTGCGGTGACGGGTTGGAAAAGCCTGCGCAGCTTCATGTCGATTCCGGTCAAGTTGACGCCAGATACAACAACACTGTCCGGCTGCCAATCTTGGTTTGGGTCATAAAAACCGATGGGATCATTTCCCATCGGATTGTATTCTCCGTCTCCGTCCGTATCCTTGATTACGATAGGCCAATACACGCCGTCGCGCACATAATTGACGGTGTATATCCCCGAAGAATTTGGCACGACAGCCCCGGCCAGAACAGAGCTTTTTTCTTCACCAAATAGAGCATGATCAAAAAGAGCGACGATGGCATTCGCTGGATCTACTTCCTCAAAGGTGATGGTTCCGCTAACACTTCGGGTGCCGAGATTTGCGGAAGTCGTGTAATTCATTACATAAGGTTGCGACAAAGGTTGTCCGGCTTTGTTTCGCGCGCCTATAACTGCCCACACAAAATCCGTGTTGGCGGTATGAGTGATCTCAAATGAAATTGTAGTAAGGTCAGGGCTGTAGGAGACTGTGCCAAAAATCAAACAATCGAACGGGGGAGTTTGTAAAGAAATCGGATACTGTAATTTCCCATAACGCATTGTTGTATCCAGCGGGGCGTTGAACGTAAAACTGAGAGTAGTGGATAAGGGCACACTTTCTGCGCCATCCGCCGGTAAGGACGAGGTAACGACGAACTGTGAGAAGGCCGCAGATGTGCTCAGAAAAATAAAACCGATACAAAAAATGAGTGACGATTTCATAGAACCCTCCTTAAAAGTTAAAGCGTACAGATAAGATTAAACATCTTTGCTTATATTTATTTTATTTCACCTATCGTTTAAATGCCTAACG
>DYKF01000070.1:4075-12001 GCA_020722745.1 Caldithrix sp. | reverse complement strand
TGGGATACCGAACGCTGAACAGGCGTTCGGTAATCTCCAAAACGCTGCGAAAACGGCTGTTTTCTTCGCCTTTTGCCGGTGAATTTACCCCGAGCGCAGCCGAGGGGTCCATGTACCGGAAGTAAGCTCTGAACGCGAAGCGAGCCGTAGGCAAACTTTTTCAGAGCTTACTTGGAATATATACACCATATATTCTGAATAGGGGAATTTTGTATTGACCGTGCTTCACTCATGTGATTTAATTACTCGTGATAAGTGATTTGTCGACATTACCGGAGTAATTATGTTAAGCAAACTAAAAATAATCATCGCCATTCTTCTGCTGCCAGCATGGCTGAATGCCGCCACGATAAAAGCAGATCTGGCCAATAAGAAATCCGTAACGGGAGAGACAACTCTTGAAAAAATTGAAATCCGCGATGCGGACGGAATCGAGTACTCTATCCCGCTGCAGCAGATTGAACGCCTCGAAGTATTTGATGCAGAAAGCCACGGTGAAGTAAGTCCTAAAATAAAAGTCTCGGAAGGTGTATTTGCTCCGGGCGAGCTGGAAAATTATCCAGTGGCCGGCGTCACGTTTGGTTATCCAGGGTACGCCAATTTCGTGATTGGCTATTATTTTCCCCGGTTTACATTTCAGCTTTCTGGATTGTCTTATCCATCGAGAACAAACACTCAATTGAGCTTGGGATATATTACCCATCGATGGCCATCTACTCTGTTTTCGGTGAATCTGGTAGGCCTTTACTATGAGGCTACGGAAAAAAATTTGGACTATTATAATGCAGACACAAATAATACGATTGTGTATGACAAGCGAGAGAGGGTTGCTGCCGCAGGTTTTGGATTCAGTTTTAACGTTCACGGAATTTATTTGGAGGTGGCGCTTAACTTTGGCGAAAGTTCTTTAATAGATTATGATGGTCGCCAGGTTACGCATGCACCGCTCACTTCTTTCCAGGTTGGGTACATATACCGCTTTAACGGCGTAGATCATTTAGCTGCCTTGTTCTAAAAAAATGTTGACCCGCCTCTGTAACGACATTAAGTGGGTTTTCTATTGGAGTTCGTTTTCTCTGCGTTTTACCGGTGAATTTATCCCGAGCGCAGCCGAGGGGTCCATGTACCGGTTAAGCAGGCTGTCTTTTCAACAGTCTGTCAGGCGGATTTACGGAAAGGAGGCTCTATGCTCGTACCGATTACAAAGACACAGGTATATGCCAGAGGCGATGGGAAAAATACTCTCGGGTATGCGCATGTTACACTGGGAGACACCTATGTGGTAAAGAACCTGCGCATTGTTCGCGGTAAAAAAGGCGTGTTTGTGGGAATGCCTTCCAATAAAACTAAAAAAGGCGATTTCATAGACATATTTTTTCCGATTACCCAGGAGGCCCGCGTTTATCTCACCAAGACTGTTATTGAGACGTTTCGGGAGCAGTTTCCGACTCTCATGGAAGGCTTAAAGATTTACGGCATTGAAACAGACGACGAGTTTCCTGATCATCGGATGGAAGAAGAATAATCTGCCGAAGACTCTTCTTTTCCCGCTGCCCGGTTGACAGAAAGCGCTAACAGAAAAAAATAATCAGACAGGCGGTTGCACCAAGCTTTGAGTTCTTTCTGGCTTTCAAGAACGCTCAGTCTCCGCTCGCATTGCCGCGTCGTTGTGCGCAATATGTGGATCCATGCCGCTGCGGGTGTTCCTCCCGGCAGAATAAAACTGGTCAATGGGGGAGTTTGTTCTTCCAGTACTTCCAGTTTATTATCGAGATCTGCGAGCAGGGCCAAATCAAAGGTGTCACCGCGAGATACGCAAGCCCCCGCCCTGTAAAGAGCGCGCTGAATACTCTGCATCTGGTCGCTCAATGCTGCATCTGCGTGCATTGACAAAAAATATCCAATATGCGAGCTTAGAGAATCTATTTCTCCGAGAACTTCAATTCGGGGATCATACTTGGGGAGGCTGGATTCACCAAGAGTTGTGAAACCTTCGTCTCCCCGTTTGGTCGTAATTCTCAATTTACGGTATCTGTCGTTTCGTTCTCATTTTCTGCCTGGCTGACAGAATCGAGAGAGCGAACCTGAATGGCATCTACGCGGTTATCGCCCGCGAGAATATCCGATACGATGACAATGGTGCCACCCTTCCGGATGAGATTGCGCTTCTGGATAAGGTTAAATGCATTTTGTATTGTTTTTTCTGGATCGTTAGAAAAATCAATGCGGTATGTATACACGCCACGGTTCATGGAAAGCCTGCGGCGAACAGTGGACATATTTGTAAACGCAAGTATGACAGGTTTTACCGGGTGGAAATTCGTGACGTGATCTGCCATAATTCCGCGCCGCGTAATAACGACAATGGCATCTGCCACTATGCTGTCGGCAAGCTCAACTGCCGCTTTCGCAAGTTGTCCTTTTTCGTCTTTGCACTTGCGCGTTCTTGCCCAGGCGAGTCCGCCGGACGCTTCCGTTCTGCGCGTAATTTTATCGAGATACTGGACCGCTTTAATGGGGTATTTTCCGATCGTCGTTTCTCCAGAAAGCATGACACAGTCTGCTTCTTCGTACGCTGCGTTGGCAACATCGGTTACCTCTGCGCGCGTCGGCAGCGGATTTTCTATCATGGATTCAAGAAGGTGGGTAGCGACAATCGCGCGCTTGCCCTGGGTTGCTGCTTCTTTTACGATTTTGCGCTGGATGATAGGGAGCTCTTCAATGGGTACTTCTACGCCGAGATCCCCGCGCGCTACCATGACGCCATGTGCTGCTGTAATAATCTCTTTGTAATTCTGAACGCCAAACTGATCTTCAATTTTAGCAATTACTTTGGCATGGCCGTTGTGTCTGGAGATGAGTCGTTTGCATTCCTCTACATCTTCCGCAGAGCGACAAAAAGAAAGGGCTACAAAATCGACATTGTTTTGTATCCCAAATATAATGTCCGCCTCGTCTTTGGCCGTAATGGCTGGCAGGTTCACGCGGATTCCGGGCAGGTTAATGTGGCGGCGGGATTTCATAACGCCGCCATCTACGACAACGCATTTGAGACCAAAGGTCGTCTTTTCAATCACGTCCAGATTGATAAGGCCGTTATCGACTGTTATTCTGTCGCCGGGATTCATGTCTTTCATGAGGTCGCGGTAATTTACCACGATGCGACTTTTTTCTTCTATGTCCTGGCCTCCTCCGACAGAAATATCGATGGTATCGCCTACGTTTAGAGTAAAACTTTCTTCTACATCGCCGGTCCGGATTTCTGGTCCCTGTGTGTCTAATAGAATGGCCGTGGGAATTTCTGCTTTTTCGTTCAGCTTATGAATTTTCTGGATTACGTCGAGATGCGAAGCATGATCGCCGTGCGACATGTTGAGACGGGCTATGCTCATCCCTGCTTCGGCAATTTCTGCCAGTTTTTCCAAGGAGTTGGTTGCGGGTCCAATGGTACAAATAATTTTTGTTTTGCGGTATGTTGTTTTCATCTCAATTCCTGTCTTTTAAATTTTTTATGGCAATCTCTATTTTTTCAAAATTTTGAAGAAATT
Organism: Caldithrix sp.; assembly: GCA_020722745.1. Lineage (GTDB taxonomy): Bacteria > Spirochaetota > Leptospiria > Turneriellales > Turneriellaceae > DYKF01. The sequence continues at coordinate 8,453 of DYKF01000070.1, read as the reverse complement.
TTAAATTTATCTCATTGTATACTGCGCAAAGAAAGCCTAAAAAATTAATTTTGAGGTTCCTTTATACATTAAAGCGGAAGTACATGACATCGCCATCTTCCACTACATATTCTTTGCCTTCGAGGCGCATGCGCCCTGCTTCCTGGGCTGCCTTAATGCTGCCATGTTTTTTTACATCCTCAAAGGCAGTTACTTCCGCGCGGATAAAACCACGCTCAATGTCGCTGTGGATTTCGGCGGCTGCCTGCGGAGCTTTGGTTCCTTTAATTATGTTCCAAGAGCGCACTTCCACCTCGCCCGCAGTAAAGTACGTAATGTAACCGAGAAGGGAGTAGGCTTCGCGAATGACGCGATTGAGTCCGGGCTCCGTGAGACCCATCTCGGACAGAAATACTTTTTCTTCTTCGGGTTCCAGGGCAGAAAGCTCTGCCTCAATTTTGCCAGAGACGGGAATTACCTGCGCGTTTCGCTCCGCAGCCAGTTTTTGCAGTTCCTGAAAAGCTGCCAGGGTTTCCGGGTTTGTAATATTTTCTTCTGGTACATTTCCAATAAAGAGAACCGGCTTTAAGGTGAGAAGCTGTAGATCGCGAACGAGCGAAAGATCATCCTCCGAAAGATGCGCAGCCGTTGCCGGTTTGCCGTCTTTAAGCTGTTCAAAAATTTTTTCGAGAGCTGCTGTCGTCGCGGCTGCTTCTTTGTCGCCCGATTTTTTCTTTTTGGCAAGATTCGCAATTCTCTTTTCTACCTGTTCTAAATCGGACAGAATGAGCTCGAGTTCAATGATTTCGACATCAGCTTTGGGATCTACCTTTCCATTCACGTGGATAATGTTTTCATCGTCAAAGCAGCGCACAATGTGGAGGATAGCGTTCACCTTGCGAATGTGGGACAAAAACTGATTGCCAAGGCCTTCTCCTTTGGATGCGCCCGCGACAAGTCCCGCAATGTCGACAAATTCAACTGCAACCGGAACTTTGTTCTTGGGTTTGACGAGTTCCACGAGAAAGTCAAAGCGGGGATCTGGCACTTCTACAATTCCAACGTTGGGGTCAATGGTGCAGAAGGGATAGTTGGCCGCCTCTGCGCCATGCGATTTTGTGAGAGCGTTAAAAATGGTCGATTTTCCTACGTTAGGAAGGCCGACGATGCCGCATTGAAGAGCCATGTGCCTTTTTTTGCCAGTGAGATGAGGTGAGAAGAAAAAAAGCTGCGGACAATGTATTTGTGTGGCGTTGTTAACGCAAGCTTCGCGAAGCGGCCAAAAGACGTGCGCGAGAAAAGCTTATTTTACCAGTTGAGAAATTTTGCCGTCTCTAAGTTCAAAAATAGTTTTGGCATCAAGAGCAAACTGCATGTCGTGCGTTACGAGAAAAATGGCTTTTCCTTTTTCGTGTTCTTCCGCAAATAACAGTTTTACTTTTTTAAGGCTTTCTGGATCCAGATTGCCGGATGGCTCGTCCGCAAGAATTACAGGCAGGTCTCGAATGAGCGCACGCGCGATGGCCGTTTTCTGGAGTTGCCCGCCAGAGAGCTGGCCAGGAAAAGAATCGAGAAGGGGAAAAATATCGAGGCGCGACGCAAGGTATTCCGTTCTCTCTCGAAAATCGTCCAGCCTGCGACTTCCGTGAACAGCCATCCACGAGAGCATCAGATTTTCGCGAACTGTAAAACGACTGAGCATTTCGGAGAATTGAAATACAATGCTGAAATAGCGCGCGCGAATTCTGGAAAGTTCGGAGCGTGAAGCAGAATGAATTTTATGTTTTTCTGCGTGAATTTCTCCGGAGGCAGGCCGAATGAGACCCGCCAGAGCAGAGATGAGTGTACTCTTGCCGCTGCCGGATGGCCCAATAAATGCCATGTAATCGCCGGGATTAATATCGAAAGAAACGCCGCGAACGGCAGGCACCACCTGGTTGCCCTGTTTGTATTGAATGTGCAGGTTATGAACGCGAATCATGGTTTATCCTTCATGAGCAGCGCGGGATCTCTCGATGACGCAGCCAAAAACGAGAAAAGCAGTGACACGGGCGCAATAATGATGACAAACAGAAAACTGTTGGAATAGGCATCGAGAATATGGTGGGCCGTCATGGTATTTGGCGGGCCCATAATAAGGAGACCGCCAAACAGGACGATGGAAATTATCCAGGCGAGTATTGCCGTGGCGACAAATTGAAGAGTGTACAAAGCCAGATAGCGAAAACGCTGGTAGCCAAGAGTTTCCATGTTCCCCATCTCATACGCGAAATGTTTTGCGATCAGATATTGCACGCCCAGAAGGCCTGCTACAAATCCCGTTATCGAAATTAAAAAGCCGGCGTGGAGCACTTGGTTCTGGTGTACCCCCGCAGTGCGCGCATAAAAATAAATATCGATGAGAACGGCGGCGAGAGCGTAGAGCAGCCCGAGCGTTATCTGCTGCGGCATGCTTCGCGTGAGAAAAGCTTTGAGGAGGTGTTGCACGCATCAAAGATAAATCGAGGAGATTTGGCGTAAAGCGGAAATAGAGGCCGCCTGCCCTTCGAGAGGCTCAGGGCAGGCTAAGCTATTTCGTCCACTGCGTGTCAGGCAGGCTGGCTCTACGGGCTTATACTTTACACCGAGTAGTGACGAAGTCACCTACCGAGGTGCCCTTAGAAATCCCCTGCGGGTTGTGCGAAAATACAGCGCAGCGGGCAGGGCGGTGGCAGCCTACAGCAACAGCCCGTATAAAATGAAGTAAGCTCTGAAAATAAATTGCCGACAAGTCTCATCTTTGTTACTATGCGGTTGATGCTCCGCAGTATTGCCATTCTACAGACAGTGCTTTTGGTGGCATTCAGCACGCTTTCTGCCTGGCATTACCATGTGCCCTCCCATGCGGAAGAACATGTTGACGAAGCCCACCATCTGGCGGCAGTCTCCGCAAATTCCTGTGAGAACCTCCACCGCGCCCTAGCGGAGACATCTCTGCTGCAGGCCGGTTTTATTGCGTTAAGCATCGCTGCCTTGTCTGAGTCTCAGCATTTTTCTTTTTACAATACTTTATTTTCCAGAACACATTCTACTAACAGCGCCCGCGCTCCTCCCCAAACAATACAGAATAAAAATTCCTGAAACATTAGCTTTGCATTTTTGCAGGCCAATGGAGAGGGTGTGCCTTTTGCAAATGCGCGGAGGGCTGTAAATCTGCTGTTGTTTTACAGAAGTGTACGATGACAGAAACCGTTATCTGTTGTGTTGCTGTTCCGACAATGCTGCACAAAACGAGGTTTCTTCTATATTATGGTCGGGATAATTTTTAGGAGATTATTATGAACTATTTTACCAAAAAGCTTGTTGTATCTGCGATTGTTATGTCCGCTTTTTTCTTTGTTGCGTGCAATGCAGACAAGGATGCTGCCGAAGAGCATCACCAAATAAATGCGGATGGTGCTTGGCATGAACTTGGCGAATGCGAAGACAGTGCCGAAGTTCACGTTTGGGCAGAGAATCTGGCCTTAAATGGTGGGAGCATTCTCATCAGCTCTAACAATCCCAACGAGAGTGTGAGCGATGACACTGGTGCTGGCAATGGCATTGTGCTTGAGATAAACGGAAATACCACCCAGTCTTTTATGGATATCAGCTATCCGGGGAAATCGCAAGATTACAAGGTTTCTAAAATGAGCAACGTTAATGGAACCAGCAAAACAGCGACGTTTGGTGATAATACAGCGGGCTACAATGCTGCGAGCGACAATATAGTGATGAGTGGAATTAGCCACTGCTGCTTTGACATCCACACGCACGATTCAGACAATTCTCATGTGATTTTGTGGAGTGGGGACAAGTGTACCACCGATGCAGCGCTGTACCCAACAGGTGCGCCAGAAGTTGCCGCTGATTGGCTGGCCGGTTTTGCAGCAAATCCGAATTCTACTTTTAATGATGGCCAGAATGCCTTGCAGCTTACCGGCGTTACGGGTCAACATTTCTATTACAAGGCAACAAGCGGTGTAAGTGGAACGCTCCATCTTAAAGCTCCGCGTTACGAGCATTGATTTTTTCCGTCCCTGCGTGCGCAGGACTGGAGTGGATTTTTTTCGCCCGTCCCTGCGTGCGCAGGGACGGGGTGTTGAATTTTGGATGGAAATTTTTCTACGCGGAGACTTGAGAGCCACGCTCTCCCGCGGGGGCTGCCCGCAGGGAAGGGTTGCGATAAAACTTTTTGCGGCATCGCGGCCTTTCGCGGGGGCTGGCTGCAGGGAAGCGTTGCGACAAAACTTTTTGCGGCATCGCTGCCTTTCGCGGGGGCTGCCCGCAGGGAAGGGTTGCGACAAAACTTTTAGCGGCATCGCGGCCTTTCGCGAGGGCTGGCTGCAGGGAAGGGTTGCGATAAAACTTTTTGCTGCAT
>DYKF01000070.1:0-3975 GCA_020722745.1 Caldithrix sp. | reverse complement strand
GCCTTTCGCGAGGGCTGGCTGCAGGGAAGGGTTGCGATAAAACTTTTTGCTGCATCGCTGCCTTTCGCGGGGGGTTCTAAAAACTAATGGCCGCTAACCATAGCGGCAAAAATACAACGGAGTATAATAATGGAGACATATAAAAAACGACAAACAAAGACAAAATATCTGATGCATTTCTGGCTAAAAAACTTTCTAAATAACCTGGTTGCAGTCAGCCTTCTAACGGGAATTTCAGCTTCCCCCTTTTCCCTTTTTGCACAAGAAGTGGAAACCACCGACGCAGATTTTGCGGAAGTAGAGGCATCGCAGGGCCATGCAGCCAACGGAGGAAGCGTCATTGACCATGCATCCAATCCAAATGCGATTGTGGCCGCCGACATGCTCGGCACCTATGCCGGGCCCGACACGGATAAAACTACCGAAGACAATCAGTTTCTGGTTCGGGAGGTAGAATTTGGGTTTTCCGGTTACGTGGATCAATTGTCGCAGGGCACGCTATTGATTGCCATGCACAACGAAGCCGGACAGTGGTTTGCGGATCTGCACGAGCTGTATTTTGATTTCCCCGTGTTGCCCGGCGGCCTCAACGCTAAAGTAGGGCGGTTTTTTCTGGACATGGGCAGGCTCAACACGTTCCATCGCCACGACTGGGCTTTTCCCGTCGCGCCTTTAGTCCACGAACGCTTGATTGATAAAGAGGGCGTTTTTGATACCGGTGGAGAGGTTGGCTGGCTGGTTCCTTTTATGCCTTTTTATCAGGAAATAAAGTTAGGCGCCTTTAATGGTCAAACTTGGGGGCATTCGCACAGTGCGGGCGTTCGCAAGCCAAATCCCATGTATACGGCGCGGCTTAAGAATTTTATTTCGCTGGGGCAGCGGCAGGGAATACAGTTTGGCGGAACATACCTGCGCTTTCCCTACAATGAAGACGTGAACAATTATTGGAACATGGCCGGCGCGGACATTACCTACAAATTTGAGACGGGCCGCAAAACGTATGTCGAGTGGACTACCGAGTACTGGTATCGCGACGAGCGGTACACAGAGGAAACCGGCAAACAATCGGTTGGAGTTCAGGGACTTTACTCTTTTATAGAATGGAAGTTTTTGTCGACGTGGAGTACCGGTGCCCGTTTTGATTTTTTTATGGACGACGCTGAGTCTGGTATGGCGGATTACGAAGAATCGATCTGGATTACGTTCAGGCCATCAGAGTTTTCTTTCTTTCGCCTGACGGGTGAGCACTATGATCCCTACGCCGGACAGGATGAATACCGCGCGTATGTCCAGGCCGATTTTATTTTAGGCTTTCATCCAGCGCATAAATACTAAGGAGATGTATCATGAAGAAAATATTTGTTTCAATTTTAATGGTGGCTGGAATTTTTTCCGCACCTGCGTTTGCTAAAAAAGTACAGGTGGTTGCCACCACAGAAGATCTCGGTTCCCTTGCCCTTGAGGTGGGTGGAGACAGAGTCTCTGTAAAATCTCTTGCTCCCGGTAATGCCGATCTGCATTTCCTTTCTGCCCGACCCGATTATATTCGGCATGTTTCTAAGGCGGATGTATTTGTCCTGATTGGAGCAGATATGGAGGCGGGCTGGGTTCCCGTACTGTTGAACCAGTCGCGCAATGGGAAAATCCAGAAAGGTCAGCCTGGGTATGTAGATGCTTCGGCTGGGATACAGCTTCTGGAAGTGCTAAAGGGAGAAATCCATCGTGGCATGGGCGATGTGCATGCTCTCGGAAATCCCCATTACTGGCTGGATCCCATGCGCATGATTGTCGTAGCGAAGAATATCAAGAACGCTTTGATTGCGGCAGACCCGGCAGGCACCTCTCTGTACGAAGAAAATTATTCCGCCTTTCGTTCCTCCGTCGCAGATCTGATGCAGCGTTGGATGCAGCAGCTTGCCCCGTACAAAGGAAAAAAAGTAATGGTGTACCATCGCGAGTATAATTATCTTGCGGAACGCTTTGGATTTGAAATAGCCGGAGAGATAGAGCCTAAGCCCGGCGTAGCTCCGGGGCCTGCCGATATTCGCCGTGCCGTGGAACAGGCCAGAGCGCACAAAATAACATTGATCCTTGCCGCGCCGTGGTCTAATTTAAGTGCCGCAAAAAAAGTAGCTTCCGATTCAGGCGCCCAACTTGTCGTTTTACCCATACAGACAGGTTCGGGAAAAAATACGGAAAGCTGGAAAAAAATGATGCAGACGGTTGTTACCATGCTCGCAGAAGCATTTGCAAAATATTAAGCATGCAGCCTCTGGTTCAACTTACAGACGCAGAAATAGGCTATCCCGGAAAAAAGCTTTTCCGGGCCAGCCTTTCCATTTTTCCGGCGGAAAAAATTTTACTGACGGGACCAAACGGCACGGGAAAATCTACGCTGGCAAAAACCCTGTTAGGTTCACAAAAACCTTTATCTGGAAAGCAGACTATGCCGCAGGCAATGGCCTATGTTCCGCAAAACTCCCGGCAGGATCTGCAATATCCCGTGACGCTTCGCTCGCTGGTAGAAGCGGGCTGCCCTGGTTACGCTAAAAGAAAAGACAAAAATTGTCTCGCAAAAATACGGGAAATGCTGAAAGAGATGGGTTTAAGTGGAAACGCGGAAATTTTACTGAGAGAGGCAAGTGGAGGCCAGTTGCAGCGGGCCCTGCTTGCCCGGGCCTTTATTGCGAAACCTTCGTTTGTGCTCATGGATGAACCATTTTCTTCTATTGATCGCGCTGGCCGCGCGGAAATTTCTGGTTTGATTGGAAAGTTTCTGGAGGAGACAAAAGCTGCTCTCCTGATCATTGACCATTTTGGCGTTATGCCAAAAGGCTTTTATGACAGGCATCTGGAAATAGACGGCGGGGTTCTGCAGGAGATGAACTGATGGAACAGATAGCGTTTTATTTTGGAAAGTATGCTTGGCAAATAGTATTGTCATTAGTTTTCTTTGCTTCTCTTTCCTTGACAGGTTTTTTTCTGATTTTGCGCAGAGCCTCTCTGTTTGGAATGGTGACAACGGGAGCATCCCAGGCTGCACTTCTCATTGGAGCATCCTTGCATTTTTATGTCCATGATACAGACGCCTACGAAGTAATCCGCGATGCACAGGCGAACCGCGCTGAGCTGTTCCATCTCGATATTTATCTATTGCCTATTATTGCTCTTTTTTTGCTGCCGCTGGTGCATATAATTCGAAACAGAAAAATTAACACGGAGGCTTTTCTGGCTGCTCTGTTTGTCGTGTTCATGGCGGCACTTCCACTAATCCATGCGGTTTCCGGTGGCAGTGACATTGTTCTTTCTAAAATATATTTTTCAGAAATTTTGTACAATCCACCTGAAGTTTTTGGGCACTATATTCCCGTTGTTCTGCTGTTGCTCCTGTTTTTTGCGATCTGGTATAGACCGCTTTTTTTGAGCGGCTTTGATCCCGTTCAGGCTCGCCTGGCCGGAATTCCGGAGCGCACCATGAATACTCTATTTTACTTTTGGGCAGGTTTCATGATAGCTCTGGGGGCGCGCACGTTAGGCGGGTATGTAAGCCTGGCTGCTCTGCTTTTGCCGCCGCTTTCCATTCTGGGTCAGGTTCGTTCCATGCATCAGGGAATGATAGTTGTTACAGCTCTTTCTATTTTTCTTGCTTTATCCGGTTTTGTTATATCTTTTGTTTTCGAGACGCTGCCGGCAGAACCTGTTATAATTGTCTGGTTTGCACTTGGTGCCGGCCTTGTCTGGATGTTTAGAAGGCGTTAGTACTTGAGCGGAGGGCAGCATCTGCCCTCTTTGTTTCAAGGGAACTTCTAAGTAACCTCTGAAAAAGTCCCTCCGTGGACTTTTTGCCTGCGGCTTGCTACGCATTTACCCTGCGGGTACAAAACACGGGGGCGAAAACTACGACATCTATTTCGACAAGCTCAATACAGGCTTGTCGTTTTGCCATTTGCCACGGAGGGCACGGTGCCGTCCTTC
>DYKF01000069.1 GCA_020722745.1 Caldithrix sp. | reverse complement strand
ATGAGCAGAGGAAGAGGCCTAAGCCCAAGGTGTTTGTTATCTACCAAGCAAAAACAATGAGGAACTCCTCCGGCCGACTAAAATACCACCTGAAATACGAAATCTGCCCCTTTGAGCGGCTCTGGCAGGGGCCACTCCCGCCCGGCTACGCCTTTGTGCACTGGTAAGCCCCGCAAAACCATGCGGCAACACTAAATCGCGGCAACGCGACGTCAAGCTATTTATAACCGCGACGCCCGCCTGGCGCAGCAATGCAGGCACTGTCCAACAAAACAAAAAATGATAGTAAAATCACGTCAATACAGCAAAAATCTGTCAGTTATCTCTCTGGGTTGCATACAACTATGTAGGAAATCGTTTGATATTCTGGAAGCACCCTGCACTTCATCCGCTGTGAAGATATATTTTGTTGGAATTGCAGGCACGGCTATGGCCACGTCTGCTCTGATTGCCCGAGATATGGGGCACGACGTATCAGGCTCGGATGCGGGCGTTTACCCTCCCATGTCGAATGTTCTTTCCGGGGCGGGAATACAGTGGCACGACGCCTTCAGAGCCGATGCTATTGGCAACGCCAACCTGTACGTAATCGGAAACGCCATCACGCGGGGCAATCCGGAGGCAGAAGAAATTCTCAACCGTCGGCTGCCCTTTGTATCTCTTCCGCAATTTATTCGCGAAATTATTTTACAAAACAAGAAGCCGGTGGTCGTGACAGGTACGCACGGCAAAACTACGACAACGGCACTCATAGCGCACTTGTTTTCGGAGAATATGCCAGGAACCGGCTTTATGGTTGCCGGGAATCCATTCAATTTTCCTTCACCGGGAAAAAAGGCAGATTCCGACTGGTTTATAATTGAGGGGGATGAATACGATTCTGCATTTTTTGACAAGCGCTCCAAATTCATCCACTATCTCCCTCATTTCCTCATCATCAATAACCTGGAATTTGACCACGCGGATATATTTGAAAATCTGGAAGCACTCAAAAAAACGTTTCGCCATTTGGTACGCACAGTTCCTCAAAATGCTCTGCTACTGGTAAACGGTGACGACGCCAATGCCGTCGAAGTCGCAGCCAATTCCCATACGCGGATTCTGACATTTGGATTGGGAGAGACAAACGATTACCGCGCCGTAAACATGGCCGAAAAAGACGGATACCGCCACTTTGAAATAGTTCGCCATGGCTCCGTTATTTTTTCAGCTTCCATGAAACTCTATGGCGAGCACAATGTGCGCAATACTCTTGCCGCCGTCGCGGCCGCGATAGAAGCGGGCATAGAACCTTCGCGTATCTCTAAATCCGTTCAGACATTTCAAGGAGTAGAAAGGCGTCTGCAAAGGCTTACCTCCCAAAAGGCTCCGCCCGTCTTTGACGATTTTGCGCACCATCCAACCGCCATACGCTTTACGCTGCAGACGCTAAAAAAGCATTTTCCGGACAACAGACTTATTGCCGTACTGGAACCGCGCAGCAATACTCTCGTGACAAATATATTTCAAAATGAAATTACAGAATCTTTGTTAGAGGCGGATATTGTATATATGGCGCAGTTGCATCGAAGGGATACCATTCCGCCGGAGAAACAACTCTCTCCGGAAAGTATTCGCAACGCATTCAATGCCCACGGGAAAACAATGCACTTTATTCCGGATGTATCGGATCTGGAAGCAAAAATACTGGACGACGCAAAACCTTCCGATGTCATCGTCTTCATGAGCAATGGAGCGTTCGGGGGACTTCCTCACAAAATAGCTAAAATTCTGGATCCACACCCATGAAAAATGTTCTGCTGTTATTGAGCATGCCCGCTATTCTATTGAGCGGATCGGATTCTGTGATAGAATTCAAAAAAGAAAATCCGCTCATTCTTGGCCGTATAGCCAAACACGCATCAAATTCAAACAATGCATTGTGGGAATTTCACCGAACGCAGAAAACAGGGCCGCATTAGAAAAAGCCGGTGCATTTACATCCATCCCTGCAAACTTTGTCACTGCTGATTTAATGCGTATTTTTGAGCGATGGAATCAATCGAGATAGGCTCTGTTCACGCCAAATCTTTTAGAGTTACCGGACACCCATCCAGTACAGAGCAACAAACATTCCAATAAATGCACCAAACTGAGATAAAAAGAATAACAGAAAAACACGGAACACGCGATTGCGAAAGACAGAACGCAGGGAAGACGTGTCGCGCACCATATTCTCAAAATCCTCTACCAACGGGCGACGAAAATGCGCCTCTGCCAAAGCAGACACCCAGCCTGGTTTAATGATGGGATTAAAATTGCTGATTGGCCCGGAGAGAGCAGCACCGACAATTGCAACAGGATGCGCCAGCATCAGCATAGGGAACAGTGCAGACGCGACAGACTTAACCGCAACCCATAGAACAATATTGTCAAACAGTGTATGATCCGGATTCTTTCCCGAAAAATACAAAACAAGAGTGATAATAATTGCAATCGGAAGCAGAAGCGATACCGCTGTTACCCATTTACTGGGTTTGCGCAGCGATTCGAGTATTTCGAGATTATTCTCTGTATCCAGATTTTTTTCAATGCCGGGAAGGTGTCCGGCACCTACCACCGCTACAAATTTCTCGCCCTTTTTTGCGTCGCGCACAGCGTCCCGTATTTTCTGCGCCAGATACATATCTCTTTCGTCGATCAGGATTTTTCGGATCCCGGAAAACTGCGGCGGCAGCGATTCAATTAAATCTTCAAAAACGTCCTTTGTTTTCATGCGTTCAATTTCTTCTTTATCGAGATCGCCTTTATAAAAAAGGCTGCCCACCATTTCTGAAATAACAGAAACGCGGGAAAAATATCCCAGCGATTGCCAGGCCCTGCGCAGTGTAATAGAAATAGAACGGTCAATGAGATGCAATGCTCTGCCGCCGCTTTGGGCAAGCTCTACGGCGCGAATCATTTCTTCGCCGGGTTTTGTCTGGAGCTGCTCGCCCATTTTTTTCTGAAAAACAGAAAGTACAATAGACGAAAACAAAAGGTATATTTTGCGCTCTTTAAGCACTTGAACAATGTCAAGTTTTTTCCATGCTTCTCTGTCCATAAAAGACTGAAACCGGGATTCGCAAAGTTCTACCCCGACGGAATCGGGTTTAATTTTCTCGATGAGTTTTTCCGTATCTATTACGGACTGGCGGGATACATGGGCCGTACCCAGAATGTAAATTTCTGCATTCCCAAGTTTTCCCTGTAATACGGGTCCCTCTACGGGTAGTTTTTTTTTCGTTACTGTAAATTTCATGTATCTGCCTTTTTGCTTAATTTTTCGAGTTTAATTTTTTTGTTTTTTTCGTTCTGAATATAAATTTCACGGGGAGTCACAATCTGTATTTCTTCTACGGAGCGTTTATCCGCAAGCTGTTTCTTCATGACTGGAATAAAATAGCCGTTGCGAAATGCCTGAAACAGCTCCGAGCGCGTATTGCTGATCAAAGACAGGCCTCTGTAAAAGCCCTTGCCCCCGGCCACCATGAGATTTTTCCACTCCTGCGCATCGCGTTCGCGGTGGGGAAAATACCGTCGCAAATGCTCCCACATGGATACCGGCGTTTCGGGAAAATACCCCGGTTCTCGCTCATGCACTGGAATGCTTGCCGTTTCGCGGACAAAAGCGTACGGAGAATGCAGCATAACGCCCCGCTCCGGATAGGTTAAATTTCCCGATAAGTGGTGGTTCGCAAACCAGATATAGAGCACGAGAGCCATATCGAGGGGATGCGATTCAAACGATACCACTGCCTGACCTTCCAGGGAGCTGCTGATCATGGACACGAGGGAACGCTGTTCACGGTGCGCCAGCGAAAACAAAAGCGTAAACAAATAATAGCGCGCCGATAGATCGTAGCGCTGCATGAGCAATTTGAATATTTCCAGAGGGATAAAGTATCCCCCACCCGGATGCTTAAACACGCAGGCCAGTTTTTGTTCCAGTGCGGCGTATTCCGCTCGCACTGCGGGCATGGAGCCAAAGTGGATTAGGAGCTCATCAAAAGCGGCTGACTCTTCGGGAGTGAGCGACTCTATCTTGTTTTTTTCCTGGACCAGATGAACGAGATGAATCCAGAACCATTGCAGCTGCTGGTCTCTGCCGGAATCTGGAAGTAAAAAACCCGTCTTTTTGGAGAGATACGCAAAATACTCCGGACGACTCGTTAGTATAATTTCAGAGAGTGGAAACATTGGCTGCTATATCACTCCGATATTCAAGGCTGTCAAAATTATTGGACTGTTTTAGTGCATCGATGGCAGCGTACACCTGGCTGCGTGCTTCTGCGACTGTGCTACCACGCGATACAACACTGGCGACGCGCCCGCCGGAGGCCACCACCCTGTCTCGCACTTTTTTGGTTCCCGCATGCACAATCCAGGCGGGTGTTTTTTCTGGAAGTTCCAGCTGCAATTCAAAGCCGGTTGCATACTCGCCAGGATAGCCTCGCCCGGCAAGAACCACGTTGACCGCCGCGCCCGGTTTCACGGGAACATGCTCGTAGCCCTCGGCCACCATGCGCGGCACGACAATGTCCTCACCCGCAGACCAGAGCAGGTAGGGCAACAGATCGCCTTCTATCATGGGCAGCACGACCTGGGTTTCCGGATCGCCAAAGCGGCTATTAAATTCGACGACGGAAATATCTTCCGAGTTGGGGCCATGCACCATTAGGCCAACATACAAAAGGCCCTGGTACGCAAAGCGCTGCAAAACTGGTTCAATAATTTTGGAGCGCGCGTAACCCATCTGGCCCGGCGTGAGGTGGTGTCCGGGACAATACGATCCCATGCCTCCCGTATTTTCGCCCTGGTCATTGTCGCGGGCGCGCTTGTAATCCTGGGCTGGCGGCAGAAGAATGGCCTCAGATCCATTGCAAATCGCAAACAGAGAGGCTTCGCGCCCGCTCAGGAATTCCTGCAACAAAACAATGTTACCTGCTTCGCCAAATTTTTTGTCTTCAAATATTTCCTTAAGTTTGTCCTGTGCTTCTTTTTTATCGGAATGGATGCTAACACCTTTTCCCGCTGCAAGGCCATCTGCCTTGATAACCACTGGCAGAGAATGGTTTTCCAGAAACGAAAGGGCTTCGGCGAGGTTGTGTGCGATGGAAGATTTTCCCGCCGGTATGCCAGCCTCCTCCATAAATTCTGCCGAAAAAGATTTGGAACCTTCTAACCGAGCTCCTTCTGCATTGGGGCCAAAGATTTTTAGCCCGGGGTGGCGCGCACTTAGATAATCGCGAATGCCCTTTACGAGCGGCTGCTCTGGACCCACCACGAGGAGATGAATTTCTTTTTCTGTAACGATTTGCCCCACTGCTTCAAAGTCGAGGGGGTTGATGGCGATGCGCCTGCTGTCTGGAAAGCCCGCGTTTCCCGGCGCTCCGTATACGTTGCCCGCTAACCGCGATTCGGAAATTTTTAGATAAAGAGCGTGCTCCCGCCCGCCAGAACCTATAATGAGAACATTCATGGAAAGGCAAAATCTCGCGCGGTTTGGCCCTGTAAAGAGATTTAGCTTCAGCTCAGGCAGAGCTCGTCCTCTGTCTGCCGAACGCGCGCTCTAAGGCGGTCTGCGTAATAGGCAGCGGGACCGTCCTCTGGATTTTCACGAAGCACGGTATCAAACAGAGAGAGAGCTTCTTCCATTTTGCGCTCTTCGAACAGAGCTACAGCACTGGTAAATGTATCTCGATGCTTCTGTTTGGCCGCAGCTTTCTCGCCACCGTGGGTAAGATCCAACAGCTCTACAATTTCTACAGGGGCAGAACGACCTTTTACTTTCACGCGTCCTAACGAGCGGTAAGCATACTCTTCTGACTCTGCTGCGCGCAATGTATCCATGGAAATAATAATGGGAGTGTGAAAAGATTTCGTAAGCCCTTCGAGACGGCTGGCCGTATTGACGGCATCGGAGATAACTGTTGCGTCCATCCGTTCGTTTTCGCCGACTGTTCCAAGCATCAGCTTTCCAAAATGAACCCCGATTCCGGCCTCTACTTCAAACAGCCCCTGGTCGCGGCGCATTTGGTTAAAATGTGCTAGAGCGCCGCGTATGGCATAGGCCGCACGAATGGCATCGTCCGGAGTGCCCGGGAAAAGAGCCATTACTGCATCGCCTATATATTTATCGATAAATCCATTGTTGCGACGGATCACGGGCCCTATCTCGTGAAAATAACTGTTCAAAAAAGCAAAGTTTTCTTCGGGAGTCATTCGCTCAGAAAGAGTTGTAAAATTCCGAATATCGGTAAAAACGACTGTCATCTCTCTCTCTATTTGATCGCCCAGTGCAATATTGGTAATAGAAGGGCGATTGAGAAAGCGCAATACCTCTTGGGGCACAAACAAGGAGTAAGCTTTATTGGTACGGGCAAGGCGCTCCGAAAGCTGCTCGGTCGCAAAAAAAGAATGAGTAAAACGGATTGCAAGAATAACAGATTTCGTTAAAATAAAAAGAAATAATCCAAAAGGAATAAAATAGCCTGTTTTAATGACGCCGTGGTCGTGCAGAATATCGTTTAAGATAAAGGCAAAAAAGATGAGCATACCGCCTAAGGCAACCCGGGCGGCCTCCTCTTTGCGAAGGGCAGCCCGAATAATGGCATAAATGGAATACCCCGCTGTAAACACCAGCAGCAACTGGTAATAGACCAGAAACTGATTGAAGTGCGAAACCGGAGTAAACAAAACGTGAAGAGAATAGGCAGCGGATATTCCCGTGACCGCCCAGAGCACCACGCGGCTGAATTCGAGCGGATACATAAACCGCAAAAACCAGGCAAAGGCAGGCAGGCTTAAATACACAGTCCAGTATTCAATTTTGCGCTTCCATTCAAAATCAAACCAGGGAAACAAATTGCTGAAATACATTTCCCCGTTCAGCAAAGAACGCAGAGCAATCAGAAATACAAAAATACCAAAGGCGAGAGTACTGGGATCTTTGCGACGCAGAGCATACAGAACAAAATGATAAATGGCCATAATGAAGAGGGCCCCAAAAATGGCGAGATCCTGCGTAAGCCTGTGCTCGCGATACGCAGTAATATCTTGTGACTTGCCTAACAGAAGCGGCTTAGTGATACCACCAAACCTGTCTTTATAGTTTGCGACAATAATCTCAATTTCGATTTCTGGGGCAGTGGCCAGAGGAAGCTGATAGATGCCATCTGCCGCCTTATACTGTCTGGAGTCTGTGGAGACATTTCCAAGAGACAAATATTTTTTCCCGTTTATGGTAAAAGTATAAGACGAAGTTATTTTGGGAATATAAAGAGAAAGCGTTTCGCTTTGGAGTTCTTCGCTTAAAAGAATTTTAAGTCGGTAGCGGGCGACTCCCCTGCCAGGCAAAGGGCCGGCTATCGCGGGGATTGTTTTTCCTTTCCAGGTGCCAGGCTGCTCCAGATAAACGGGATCGAGCTCGGTCTGCCCGGAAAGCCAAGTAAACTCCCATTCTCCCTGCAATGGTACGAGGGCTTCTATAGCCTTTTTGCCCGAAAGATCCATTACCCCCTGCCGCGCCTCGATGTCAGAAGCAACGACGGGAGCAGACCACGCGGAAGATGAAACTATTAAAAAAAGGCCGATGAGAATGGACAGACGATTGTTCATGGTGGAGTATTTCTGTTTTGCCTGTTCTTGGTCAAATACAATCAGGCATCCGGAGAAAGACGCAATTCCCGCTGGATCAGCGACTCTAAATACAATAAATCAGTTAGAGTAGCCGCACGACCAGGCTTGGCCAATGGACGCGTTTCCAAAAGAATAACAGGGTTTTCCGATGGGTGAACGTGGTCTGTAACCAGGCGCAATCCAGTGCTCATGGTTAACACAAACCGCTCTATGGTGCCATGAAAAGACGGCTCGGCCCCCGGTAAAAATGAGACTGCAAGATTGTGAAGACCATTCTCTAAACGGTTTACGCGAACAGCTTTAATAGATGAGCGTGGAATCGTTACCGAAAAACGGCGCGTATGAATTCCCCAAAGTGAAAAATAAGTCTCTATGACAAGGGAGGAGGGATCGAGAAGCAGAGTAACGCGACGATTATAGAGAGCCATAATAAAAATAAACAGAATCCCAATTAATAAAGCAAAGGGTACTCCTATAAACATTGCGGTATAGCCCCCATAATAAGTTACCAAAGCAATCAAGAAGGCTGGAATTCCAAGGAAAAAAAGAGAAACCGCAAGAATGCTTATGCGGGCAAGAATCGAACTTTTGCGCACTTCCTCAAAGACTTTTTTGCCATCGCGGTAAGACTCAAGAATAGCGAGGGGAGAAGGCGTCCACGCGGAGGTATGCGGCTCATAGCTGCGAGAAGCAGCCCTGCTGTTGTTAGATTCTTTTCCGTCTTCCAGGGCAAGCCCAGTATATTCGTGGAGAGAAACAGCATTAGAGAGAGCATCCTTGTAAGCAGTAGACGCATCTAACCAAATAACGGATCCATCTTTGTGCAATAAAAAAATATCCCACGAAGTATATGAATTCTTTCCCGCACTCTTACGAAGCTCTAGAAAAAGTATAGACTTAAACTGAGACAAAGAGTAAACCCCCTCCAGAATACCATCGCGGTGAAATTCCACCTCCTGCCTGTTCACGTCAAAAGTCACGGAGTTCGTGCGGCTCATTGCGTTTCGCTGGAAAAAAGATAGAATAAGAATGAGGGAAAGGACGATCGCAAGAACAGAAAAACCGATAAGATCGAGCCGGTCAGAAAACAAACCACCCGCCCCGGAAATAAAAATAATAAATGCAGTCAGCACCACAATTACGGCAAGAAACTTTGTCCCTATGGAAGGCTTCTTCTCAATAACTATCTTTTCGCCCGTCGTCCACTTCATGGGGAGTTATTGCAACACGAAACATTTGCGCAAGATTTTTTTTGTTGATTTAGTGAACCTTGTATTGGCTTATAGCGCCTTCCCCCCTTTTGTAAGCCAAATACAAGCAGGAATTACCGCCGGCGGAAAAAAGGATTCGCCAGAGAGGCGACCGATCTATTCAGTTTTTTAGTATATCTACCGTCGGCGCTGCTTCGCAGAACGAAGGGCATCATCACGCAGTGCACGCAGTAGATGAAGTGGACGAAAATGTAGCTCACACAGTTGGCAAAGACGTCCTTTCCCAGTGCTTACAAGCAATAGCGATTAGCTGTAGTCTTTTTCTGGTCAACCATCCTCGTTTGTTCGGAAAACAGAAACAATATTCTCCAGATCTTGGGATTGGGCATACATTCCACTGGAAATAGAAGCAAGTTCTTCCGAGGAGGCAGCGTTCCCCTGAGTGGTATCATCCAATTGCTCCATGATTATGCTGGTCTGTTTAATCTTGTCTGCGAGGGCTTCTGTGTCACCCGCAATTTTACTGATAAAATCAGTTGTTTTTTTCAGGGAAGGCAGGATTTGGTGGATGACATCGGTGGCTTTCTTACCAATCTCCAAGCTTTCTATGGCTACAGTATTGATTTCCCCTGCGGAAATGCGGCTACTCTCTGCAAGGCGGTTGACTTCGGCGGCTACAACAGAAAACCCACGTCCATGGATGCCGGCCCGGGCAGCTTCGATGGTGGCATTCAGGGCCAGAAGATTGGTCTGGTCCGCTAGCTCTTCCACAATTTTTATATTCTCGGCGATTTTTTTTATGGAATCCAGGGCTTCTTTTACGTATTGAATCCCCCCTTCCGCATTTTCGAATGTGGATAACGCAATTTTTTCCATCTCACGGACATTTGCGAGGTTTTTCATGAAAATGTGACTGAAATCCTGCATGGTTGCCTTCGCTTCTTCCGTAGCTGCGGCCTGTATATTTGTATTATTGCTCAGGCTGATCGCACTCTGGCTGATTTGTTCCGAGGTAGTCGCAATGGATCTAGCCTGTTCCTTCACACCTTTGATAGCATTGGTTAGATTTTCTGCCATTTTCCCGAGGGAATTCAGCAACATGCTTATCTCATCTTTTCCCGTTCCGGAAATCCGAGTAGTAAAATCACCATTCCTGATAGCATTGGCCACCGTTTCTGCTTTTCTTAGCGGTTTGACAAGCGATCGGTTTAGAGCAATAATAGTAACCACAACTATAAATCCCACTGTAATGATTAGAATCATAGCATTGACAGCACGCTTATAAAATTCTCTTTCCACGTCATCCACGTAAATACCGCTCCCCACTATTATTCCCCAGGGACGATATAGTTTGACGTAAGATATTTTTTTCACCGGAACATCTTCTCCTGGCTTGGGCCAGTAGTAATTCACAAAGCCCTCCCCTTTTTCCCGAGCTACTTTCACCATTTCTACAAAAAGATGCTTACCGATTGGATCGGCAAAATCTCCGATATATTTACCATCCATCGAGGATTTGTAAGGATGCATGAGCATTCTTGGCTCCAAATCATTTACCCAGAAATATTCATCTTTTTCATAACGTAGAGTTTTTAGCGTACTTAGGGCATAGGAAAGTCCTTCCTCTTTGTTCAATTTCCCTGATTCTACCATGGAGCCATAATATTGGATGACTCCAAAAGCCACTTCCACCAGATTCCTGGTTTTTGTCTTCCTGTCCAGGAGCATGGTATTTTTCACCATGAATAAAGAATGGATGCCGAGAGAAAAAATGGCAGTCAGTCCGATTAGCCCAGCAACCACCATTAAATTGAGTTTGCCTCCAATCTTGGTTATTTTATTACTTTTCATTGCAATTTCCTCTCGCAGATGCTGTCAGTATAAAGACAACCTCTAAAAATTAATTTTTTATACTTTCCTCGTGCACCCCTTTAAGAGAATAATAGACAGTTCTTAAAAAAGGACATAGGGCGCCTTGTCGGTAAGGCGTAAATTGATTTACGCTTGTCAATTTCTTTTTGCGGTGCGCGCGGATTTTGCACTTCAACATTGGGAAAGGGACTTTACTTTTCAAGCAAAATCCCCTAAAAATCTGTCAGATATCTATCTGGGTTGCATAAAATACCGCCGCCGCCAATATTGCTGCCGGAAGCGAGGAGCTCAGCACGGCTTCCCAGGAACTCTCCCAAGGAGCTAACAACCAAGCCGCGTCTTTGGATATGATTACGGAGAGTATTTCCAATATAACAGAAGCCATCCAGTTAAATTCCGTAAACGCAAAACAAACCGAGGAGATTGCCACGAAATCTGCCCAGGCTGCCCAGAAGACAGGAGATGCCGTGAAAGGAACGGTGGACAGCATGAAGCAGATTGCGGAAAAAATCAACGTGATTCAGGAAATAGCGAACCAGACTTCACTTCTGGCCTTGAACGCCACCATTGAAGCGGCACGGGCGGGGGAACACGGAAAGGGATTTGCTGTGGTAGCCACGGAAGTACAGAAACTGGCAGAACTCTCCCGAAATGCCGCCAATGAAATTGATGAGCTCAGCAAATCCAGTGTGGAAATAGCCAACGAAGCCGGGGATCTTCTGGTGAAGCTGGTTCCGGAAATTGAAAAAACTGGACTGCACCCCTAAAACTGGAATACAAATTCAGTGTAAAAGGAAAAGTAGTACATGATAAAAAGAACACGTTACAGCAAAGAATTTTGCGATGCAATACGCAACGAAATCGTACTCGGTCAATCGACGCTCAGTCAGGTTTCCAAGCGAGAGAATATTGCGAGCCAAACGCTGCGCAATTGGGTGGATGAGGGCTCGCGCGGTATCCAAAATTTACTGGTAAAAAAACCGCGCACGGATTACCCGCGCAACCGGTTTATCCGAAAAAGTTCTTCGGGAGAATAAGGTAATTTAAAGGCAGACACCCTCTGGGGTTCAATTTTCCGCAGGAAGGCGGTGTATCGTCAAAGTTTACCCCGAGTGCCAATGCGAAGCAATGGTGTACCGAGCTTACATCGTCACGCAGTGGACGAAGTAGCTGAGGGGACGCGGCATTTTAGCACGGCTTTAATATTACCGTTTGACAAGTATTTTTTCTATAATTTATGTCTCAAGCCTTTGGTAGATAACAAAAAGCTGCATTATGTCTCATTTTTTAAGAAGGCAAATACACTTGTGCTGAGCAAATAAAAATTTAGTTTGAATGAGCTTATCCCTTTAGGGACGCATTACAGGATGAGTTCGAACGAACTCGTAATTTTCTATCTTTGAGACC
>DYKF01000329.1 GCA_020722745.1 Caldithrix sp. | reverse complement strand
GGGAACAGTCCAGAAGGCCATTGCCCCCGCCCCGAAGAAGCAGACACCTAAGACCAAATGGCAGAAGGTCGGCAACAAGTACATCTACAATGAAGCCGCCGGCTTCTAGCCCCAAACACAGGCCCCACAGGAAAGCGGGGCCTGGCATTTTCATAAACGGCCTTGCCTGGAAAAGAAAACACGAACCACCCCTCCACCTGTTTTTCCTCCAGAAAAAATCCACCCAACTTGACACCATATAGGGCAAGAACGACTAATAAAACACAGGAGAAAAACATGAAAACACCCCGCTACCAAGTGGACCAGAACGACAGCAACACCTTTCAGGTGGTTGACATGAAGGATAATTGCGAAGTCTGCGTAGTAGGCAATTTTCAGGGACACGAAGACGCGGAAGAAAGGGCGGAAATGATTGCCGCCGCCCTCAACAAGGCCGAAGAACAAATCTAACACAAGGGGGCACACAATGAGCATCAGGGCTTACAGGGTCGTGGAAATCGTAAAGGACAGCGCAGGGGTCAGTTTCAATGACGAAGCGATTGCGAGGCATCTTCCCTCCTCCTTCTGGGACAGGCTCGACAACGATTGTTGCGGACTCACAGAACTCCATGTGGACACACTCAAGAAGATTTCCAAAGTGAAGGAACTGCCGTCAGACATCAGGGCCGACTTCCAGAGGATGGTCAAGGACGCCGAAAAGAAGGGCGACGACTACGTCCAGTTCTACTGCTACTGAAAGATAAAGGAGGGGGCGAAAATCCCCCTCCCCATAAAAAAACGAACCGCCAGACACCATAAGGAAAAGAACAAACAGAGGAGAACAACAATGACGCTCCAAACAGTAAAAGACATCAAACACCTCAAGGCCCTGGCGGGAAACGCAAACAGGCCGGACTTCTACATACTCCTCAACGGCGGCTGTCTCTCTGGGAAACAAATAAACTGGGACGGCAAAACCTTTCATATTGAAAACGAAATAGACGGCTCGGAACAGATTCTCTCAGAAAAGGAGCTTTTCGACCCCGGGCTGACACTCATAGGAAAAGCCATCAGGAAGGGATTGCTCAAATACCACCGTTGCGAGGAAGATTGAAAATGACTGCACGGGACTACATAAGAGCCAACATGGCCAAGATGCGAAACAACGCAGCCGAATTCCACAAAACCTTCGGAGTATCCCTCGGACGGTTCATGCACCCACTCACAGGCTTCGACGTCGTCCGCTTCGACAAACACTTTGCACCGCCAGACGGCCAAAGCCTCGAAGAGGCCGTAAAAGAACACCACGGCCAGAAGGCCGTCGAACTCATACTCACACTCATAGGCTACAAAAAATCCGAAAAAAACGAAAAATCTATTTGACATCGAAAATATACGGTGTAGCTTCTAACAAAATAGCTATAATTATAACCTGATAGCAAGATGGTTTTATAGCAAAATAGACCAATATACCGTCTTGCCAAAACAAAAATCAAGGCGTATCTTATGCAAAAAAACGGTTTCGACATGGAAAAGCAAAAGGTAATGCTCCCAAAAGACATGATGACAAAACCCTTCTTCCCAGCCGTCCCGGAGGAAGGACCAAGGACAATCGCCATATCCGAGGACAAGTCGTATCTCATCGGATACCGAGACAAGACACTATGGAAATTCGGACAGGAGCGATCCTTCGACATCCGCCACGGCAAACTGATTATACTTCTTCTCGGCTTGGTCGAACGACACAAAATAGAAAACCTCGCGAAAGAAACACCTCTCCCACTGAAAGTTTCTATTTACCAGCTATGCAAGGCATACTATCGGGTCGGCAGACCATCCAAA
>DYKF01000328.1 GCA_020722745.1 Caldithrix sp. | reverse complement strand
ACAAAAGGCCGAATAGCGTTCTCTACCGCATTGTTGTCAGGAGTTAATAAGGAATGATCAAGATACCGTGTCATAAACTGCCACTGCCCAAGGGCATAGAAAATCGCTTTTCCCAGACTACCCATGGGAGCAACCCTTCGTGATCGAGTTACCAGCCATTCATACATGTGCTGTAATCGTGGCTTCTGCAGCCTCTGACGTTCAGCCAAAAAAGAAGCCTCATCAAGCTCATGCAGTTCATACCGAGATCGCAAGACATGTTCTTCATGATAGAACGCGGCTATCATCGCAAGCATATCGGCAGCCTCTCCCGTACCATTGGCTACCTTGTCGGCGTCAAAGAACTTCCTGCGGATATGTGCCATACAGCCAACATGCACGATTCCCGGACTATCGCCCACCCGTGCATAGCCTGAATACCCATCGGTTTGGAGATACCCAGAGTAGCCTTTTAAGAACTCGGCTGCCACATTCCCAGCTCTGGTGGGATGGTAGTGGAAAAAGACAAGCCGCTTTTTCTCTTTGAACCCCGTGGCTACCCACATGTATGACTTCGATTGCGCGGATCGGTTGGTTTCATGCAGCACTTGTACGGTTGTTTCGTCCATCCCAATAACCGGCGAAGCCTTTATATCATCTCGGATTGCCTGGACTAAATCAGAAACTGCTCGTCCTGCACTCATCGCCAACGAGCACAGCGTTGAGCGAACGGTATCGACTCCCCAGCGGGCTAGAATACTTTCCATCCGATAGAATGGCTGGGCATCGATAAATTTACTGGTAAGAAAGAATGCGATGGTCCCATTGGAAAACCGTGACCCGGGCACAATCTTTGCAGGTCCTGGCGCTTGCAGTATCGGCGCTTTTTCTGTTCCCTGGCAGGCTTTGCAGGGACAGGGACCATATTTCTTCATCACATGGACATCGATGACAGCCTTGGCAGGAATGAGCCGCAATTCTTCGGTTCGCTCTTCACCTATCTCAGGGCGAAGGCTGCCGCATTCTGGGCAGGCTCGTTCTTCGTCAGAAAGTGCATGCACTATCTCGTTGCGTTCAAGATTCGCAGGAAATGGCTTTCTGCCTGACTTTTTTCGTTCATGAGCTGCTACCATTACTGTTGGAGCTTTCCTCTCCGGCGTGTCAGTAAAGGTTTCGGCTTCATTGAACAAGAGCGCTTGTTGTGGATTGATGGAGGGTGGTTTCTTTTCGCTTTTTGATCCAAAGACTAATCTCTGCAATGCTGCATATTTTTCTTTTTCTTCCGAAAGTTTTTGTGTAAGCGTATCGACGATTAAAGCAAGTTCATCCGCATGGCGGCTTTTTTCTTCGGCCATTTTGGCATGGGCAATCACCAACCGTTTCAGTGCTGTAATGTCATTGGGAAGTGATTGTATATCCGTTGCCATAGGCACAGTATACCATAAAACCCTTTATTTGTGGGCATAAATCGCTCATACCACCGTTAAATATTCAATTTTTTTATGTTCCCTGAAGATGTCGATTCCCTTCATGAGAAGCTTGAATCGATCCCGTTCTATTTCGATGAGCCCTTGCTTTTTTCGTGTCCAGGGGTAAGTGTCTTGCTCCAGCCTTTTTATCCAAAGGCAGAATCCAGTACGGTCCCAATAGAGGATCTTCATAACATGGCGTGTTTTCCCAAGGAACACAAAATATGCCCCAGTGAATACAGCCTTTGCTTTTTTGTCTTGGGCAATGGCCGAAAGTCCATTGATCTGTTTTCGCATGTCCGTAATGCCACAAACGATGTAGATTGTCCTATTGCGTTTAAGATACATTTGCTATTCCTCCTTGCAGGAAGAATAGC
>DYKF01000327.1 GCA_020722745.1 Caldithrix sp. | reverse complement strand
ATTAGAAATATGAGTATTTAAATGGTAATATCTAATTCGGTTGATAGCCGATAGTAATTCGGTTGATAGCCGATAGTCATGTAACATGGAAACTATGGTTTTAAACAAACTTGATACAAACCCGGCGACTGATCCCAGCCGTTTGATGGCGCTGCGCGACGGCATGTATGCCGCGGATCTGTTTATAGCGGCTGTCGCGCACCTGAACTTTTTTTCGTGGTTGAATGAACATCCTGCAGACCTTAAAAAAATATGTGAAGGCCTGAAAATAAAGGAAAGGCCTGCCGATGTAATGTTGACTCTTTTCAAAGCATACGGGCTGCTGGAACAAAAGGAAAATGAATTACACCTGACGGAGCTTGCCAGAGAGCACTTGGTCGATTCAAGCCAATGGTATTTGGGGCCTTATTTAGCCACGCAGATGAACCGTCCGGCTTGCCTGGATATGGTGAATATATTGAGAACCGGTGAACCGGAAGGTTGGGGCGGTAATAAGAATGAAAAAGAATGGGCGCTGGCCATGGAGAAAGAGGAATTTTCGGAGAATTTTACAGAAGCGATGGACAGCAGGGGGGCCTTTCTTGCACCGGCCCTCGCCCAGAGAATTGATTTTAAGGATTATAACAGGCTTTTGGACATCGGCGGGGCCTCCGGTATTTATTCGGCGGCGATCGTGCTTAAACATCAAAACATGAGTGCCGCTGTACTGGAGAAACCGCCTATTGATAGAATTGCCAGGCATTCAATAAACAAAAGAGGACTATCCGGCAGGATAACTGTAATCGGAAGCGATATGTTCAAGGAAAAACTGCCTGAGGGTTATGATGTTCATCTTTATTCAAATGTATTCCATGATTGGGACGAGGGCGAAATCAGAGGACTCCTGAAAAAATCATACGAAGCGCTAGATGGCGAGGGGATGATTGTCGTCCACGACGCTCATCTCAATCCCGAAAAGAACGGCCCGCTGGAAATTGCGGAATACTCGGTACTGTTAATGCTTTCGACAAGGGGCAAGTGTTATTCCTGCCGAGAGGTCGGCACATTTATGGAAGAGGCGGGGTTTTCAGGGATCCAGGTCATCCCGACTGTGGCCAGCAGGAGCATCATCACCGCCGTTAAGCCGGGCAAATAAAACATTTAAAAAGGTGTGTTAATGGTTTATGAAAAGCAAAAAGAAAATTGTCCTATCAACCATTGGACCGCGCGGCACATGCAGCGAATATACTGCGCAGTACTACATGGACAAGAACGGTTTGACAGGGGAAATAAGGCTGTATTCCACTTTTGAAGAGGCGATTGATGTTTTGAAAAGAGGAGGATCGGATTTGGCCCTCGTTCCTTTTGCTTATCAGAATTTTGCCAAATTGTTATTTGAAAATTTCGATTCAATAAAAATTGTAAACACTTTTGTTTACGAAACACCCAGGCTTGTTATAGGGAGCAAAAAGCCTGTGGTGACAGATATAAAAAAAATTGCCACCCATCCTGCACCCAGCAGTTGGGTCAAAAGATATTACCCTGATGCGGAGATCATTTTTGCAGAAAGCAACAGCTGGGCTGCATTAATGGTAGCCGAGGGCGAGGTGGATGTCTGCATGACGAATTACATTTGCGTTGAAGAATACGGCCTTAACGTCATCAAAGACTGCGGCCCGATTATGATGAGCTGGAATGTTTTTGAAAGAATAAAAACGGCCAGCCCGGTCCAGGCGGCAAAATAAGGCAAAATAAAACGGGGAGTGGGTTTGTTTGATAAGAGAAATAACAGATTCAAAATTTGTTAAGAAAGGGTTTAAGTTTAAATCGCACTATGTAGTATGGAAAC
>DYKF01000326.1 GCA_020722745.1 Caldithrix sp. | reverse complement strand
GGGTAAACAATTATTTTTTGCAAAAGCAAAAAAAGAAAAACCCAAACCGCGCGACCACCGAGTCCGCCAAGCGGATGCTTGGCTGTAAAAAATGGACAATCGTTCTTCCAAAAGAAAAAAGAAAAACTCTTGACTCTGTGAAAAAATGTCAGACAGACATAGCTCATGGGTGAAGCAGCGAGAAATCTGGAGTACTATTCCTATGCAGAATATGCAACATGGGACGATGACGAACGCTACGAGATAATTGACGGCGTTCCAATCCTTATGAGCCCCGCGCCGGGAAGGAAACACCAGCGTATATCGTTGCAGCTTGCAAAAACAATTGCAAATTTTATCGATGAAAACCATCTTACCTGTTTAGTATATGCCGCACCCTTTGATGTTCGCCTGCCAGAGAAAAACGAAACCGCCAACACGGCATCCAATGTGGTTCAGCCGGACATATCCGTTTTTTGCAATCCGGATAATCTGGACGATCACGGTGGCACAGGAGCACCAGAAATTATCTTTGAAATTCTAAGCCCCTCCACCGCACGGAAAGATCAAACCATTAAGCTTGCACTGTACGAGCGCCACGGCGTAAAAGAGCTCTGGTATATTCATCCGGAGGACAAGCTTGCCTTTGTGCGCTATCTGGGGAATGGCGAATATGGGAAAATGCTGATTTTTACCGAAGAAGATACCGTAGAGCTGCGCGAACTGCCAGGTTGTTCTATTAATCTAAACGAAGTGTTTGGCGGACTGGATTAAAAAACTCTTGACTCTGTGAAAAAATGTCAGACAGACATAGCTCATGGGTGAAGCAGCGAGAAATCTGGAGTACTATTCCTATGCAGAATATGCAACATGGGACGATGACGAACGCTACGAGATAATTGACGGCGTTCCAATCCTTATGAGCCCCGCGCCGGGAAGGAAACACCAGCGTATATCGTTGCAGCTTGCAAAAACAATTGCAAATTTTATCGATGAAAACCATCTTACCTGTTTAGTATATGCCGCACCCTTTGATGTTCGCCTGCCAGAGAAAAACGAAACCGCCAACACGGCATCCAATGTGGTTCAGCCGGACATATCCGTTTTTTGCAATCCGGATAATCTGGACGATCACGGTGGCACAGGAGCACCAGAAATTATCTTTGAAATTCTAAGCCCCTCCACCGCACGGAAAGATCAAACCATTAAGCTTGCACTGTACGAGCGCCACGGCGTAAAAGAGCTCTGGTATATTCATCCGGAGGACAAGCTTGCCTTTGTGCGCTATCTGGGGAATGGCGAATATGGGAAAATGCTGATTTTTACCGAAGAAGATACCGTAGAGCTGCGCGAACTGCCAGGTTGTTCTATTAATCTAAACGAAGTGTTTGGCGGACTGGATTAAATTGCATCTGGAATCCGGAAAATGAGCGGATACGAAAATTATTACCGAATAGGTGTTGGAAATTATCGTATTGGCTTTATGTTAGAAAACAATACCGTTATTTTTCTTCGCTGCAAGCATAGGAAGGATATAAATATTTTTCGTAATATTTTACACCTTTTCTAAAAGTACTTTGTCCGGATAGTTTGCTGGATTTTGTTGGGTCACCTGGACCAAAGCGCGTGTTGGGGTCACAACCCAACCCCGCGAAGCCGGGTTAGATTAATTTATTTGGAACTAAAAAACCCCGCGAAGACGGATTAGGTTAAGTAAGCTCTGAAAAAGGTTCAGAGCTTACTGCCGGTCCATGGACCCTTCGACTGCGCTCAGGGTAAATTTACCGGCATTTTGCGAAGAAAACGCATGTTTTCGCAGCGTTTTGGAGATTACCGAACGCCTGTTCAGCGTTCGGTATCCC
>DYKF01000325.1 GCA_020722745.1 Caldithrix sp. | reverse complement strand
TTAAGACGCGGCATCCCCGAAGTGTTTTACGTGGACAATGGCCAGGTCTATTCGGCCCATCAAATCAATGCCATATGCGCCGAATTGGGCATCCGAAAAATTAGCTGCAAACCTTACAGCCCCGAAGGCAAAGGCAAAATTGAACGTTTCTTCGGCACCGTGCGCACCGATTTTTTGACTGAACTGGCGCACGAAACAGTTCAGCATCTGCATCAACTCAACGCTAAATTCTGGGCCTGGTTAGAACAGGACTATCACCAGAAAATACATTCCGCCACCAATGAAACGCCAAACATCCGCTGGCGCCAGAAGGTGACCGCTTTTATGAGAAAAATTGATGAAAAACAGTTACAGTCTATTTTCCTCTGGCGCGAACAACGGAAAGTCAGCAAATTAGGGCTGGTGTCGCTATGCGGCGTCCAATTTGAAGTGTCGTCGATCCTGGTCGGTAAAACCGTGGAAATCCGCTATAACCATTTTGACCTGGCACAAGTATTCATTTACCTCGAAGGCCGCTTTCTGCAAAAAGCCCTGCCCAGCAAAATCTCCCGCTGGAATACCGCCCAAAAACAGCCGCTGCCGCAAACTCCAACTCCAGCGCCACCATCGAACATCAATCATCTGGCCTATCTGGAACAGCAGCATCAGCAAACTAAAATTTACCAGGCAAAACAGCTGCTCGGACACAGCAACGACCAGCTTCCACAACAAGCACCGTATACCGCAGCCGAATTCTTCAAAGAAACAGCCACCGTGCTGCAACGCCAACTGGAAAACTTTCATGCCAGTGAACTAATCGAAATGCAGCACGCCTGGGACAAATACGGTCCCTTTGAACCGGCGCTCGTCCATATCGCCCTGGCAAAAGCCATCCTCGACAAAAAAACCGGTCAGCACATCTCGTTCTATCTTGAATATATCATTAAAATCCACATCAAACAGAAAAATAAAGAGCAGAAAGGAAAATAAAAATGAATGAACAACAACTACCGCTGACACAAGCATTGGGCTTGACCAGAGAACCGTTCGATAAAAACCTGCCGTCAAAACACCTGTTTATCTCGCGGCAAATGAAACAACTGTTTGACCAACTCAAACGATTGCTCCAGCGCCGCGGCATCGCTCTCATTACCGGCGAAATCGGCGCCGGAAAATCGACCGCCATCAGAGCCTTTATCGACCAGTTGGAACCCAATCACTACGAGGTCGCTTATATCGCCGATCCGACCATCGGCATTCGCGGCATCCTCAATTCCATTGCCATTCAACTCCGTCTCGAAGGCGGTTATTTTAAATGGCAACTGTTACAACAGCTCAAAGCCGCCATTGAAAAAAACGCCTACGATTTCAACAAAACCACGCTGCTTATCATTGACGAAGTGCAGCATATCGCGCCGCCGGAACTGGAACAAATCAGGCTGTTTACCAACTTCAAAATCGATTCCCAAACACCGCTCAACCTGATCCTGTTAGGCCAGCCCGACGTCAACAAAACCATCAGCCTCCATTCCATGAAGGCGCTGGACCAAAGAACCGCGTTTCGCTATCATCTCTCCGGTTTAGACAAAGATGAAGCTAAACCGTACATCACCCATCAGCTCGCGGTCGCCGGCAGAACCGACACCCTATTCTCCGATGATGTCATCGAAGAAATCTTCCAACAGGCTAAAGGCATTCCCCGCGTCATCAATAACCTGTGCTACGCTTGCCTGATTGACATCTATCAAAATAACAAAAACCTGGTCGACACTCCAACCCTGGAAAAAATATTACTTCTCTGGGACGGCAGCTCTAAAAATATTTGAGCAAATTGAGTGAGAATATGTTGGGCAAATAATGTTGGAGGTGACA
>DYKF01000068.1:5201-12450 GCA_020722745.1 Caldithrix sp. | reverse complement strand
ATATAGACGCAGGAAAATGCTTGTCCCTATATGGCTATTGTTCTAAAGACGTATTAAATAACATACGTCTGATTTTGAGAGTATTGCCCTTGTTCGCTGCAATAAAAACAGCTGGCACTCGATGGCCTTACCACCGATTTCAGATACAAATCAAGGAGTATATTATGAACGTTAAAAAACTGGTTTTCGTATCTCTGCTGGCGGGTTCTGCTGCCTTTGCCGATGAATTTAATTCCATGTCTGTAGGGGGAGCGTCCGGAATGATTGGTACGCCTACGGCCCATACATCCTGGGGTGGTTCCGACCTTGCTCTCGATGTGGGAACGCATTACGTGGATTTTGGTGGCCATGCTGTCACTTCTCCCAAAGTGGGTATAACTGCATTTGGTGCACTCGATCTGTTTGGTGCCTTTCATGCCTATGATAACGAATATCCTCATGATATTATCTCTCTGGGAGCAAAGTTTCGTTTTCTTCCTCTTAAAACGAGCTCCAAGACTGGTTCATCCATGGCCATAGGCTACTTTATGGGTACATTTGATGAGTTTGCACAGCACCAGATTTATCTGGCAACGTCCTATGGTTCTGATTTTTTTGGAATGCCTGCTCTGACTACGCTCACCTTTGGAAAATCTTTCGGCGACTGGACAGCAGATTCAGACATAGATTTTTCTATGGGTTTTGACTTAGATCTTTTTCCGGACCTGTTTCAGGGTTATGTTCACTGGATTAACGACTTTGGGAATTATAGCCATGTAAATGGATTTCCGCAGTCTGGTGGCGCGCAGGGTCGCGGTGCGTATAACACGGGTGTCCGTATTGCTCTTCTTAAAGAGGTAAAAAGATTTAAGCTGAATCTCGATGCGCTCGTGATTGACGCTCTCGATGACGGACGGGGATACGGAATAGGCTTAACTTTTGGTACTCCCATTATGTAAAAGGATTGCCACAATAAAATAAAGAGCCAGAATGCTCCATGAACGATTTCCTGCGATACGAATCCGATACAATTCAAAGCAAACGCAAAAGTTTGCAGGTACTTCATGAGATCTGGTTCCTTAGTCAGAATTTCTTTTTATGGCTGTGGAATTTTATTTCCCAAATGCCTCCCTCCAGAGAAGGAACGCGCAGACCCGTTGTTCTTATCGCTGGGCTGATGGGTAGCACCTGGTCTTTTCGTAAGCTCCAAAAAACGCTTGTACAGGCTGGCCATCCCGTCTATACGCTTTCTTTCAACAGCCCTTTTGAGTCTCTTGCAATACGAGCACAAAAACTGGAGGCTTACCTTGAAAATCATTCCATTACAGACTGCTATATAGTGGGACACTCCATGGGTGCTTTTCCCGCCTTTGGAATGTCGTTTCGGGGACGCGACAGAATTCGAAAACTCTACGCGGTAGGCACGCCATTCAAGGGTTCGTTTTTAGCTTATCTGTTTCCCATAACGCCGGCCCGCGTGGACATTATTCCCGGATCAAAGTACTTAAAAAATTCAGAGCGCTCTGTGCAGACGTTTTCTAATTATCAGGCTTTCTTTAGCCTGGGTGACGAATTTATTGTTCCGGCCCAAAATGCAAGGCCAAATCGCTACGATGATGTTCTCATTCCCGAATTTGGTCACATGAATCTGGTAATGGGAGATCTCGGTGTAGAAGCAATCACCACTCTGGTAGATGGAGAGGAACAGAAAGATCCGCTCCATCTACCACAGGCGACAAGGAAAAAAGATAAAACAGGAGAATAATATGGCAGCTACAGAATTTTCAACAAATCGCTTTTTTCAAAACTGGCAGGATTTTCATAACCACCAGGAAATGGAAAAGCGCCTTCATAGAGGTTACGAAAAATGGAAACCCGCTTTCCCTACCGATCTGCCTTCTGCTGTCGATCTGGACAGAATGAAAAATTGGGCACAAGAACTTAGAAAAAAAGGTACGGATGTTTTAATTGTCATGGGAATGGGTGGATCATCCCTGGGAGCCAAAGCCATTCGAGATGTTGCAGATCCGTGGAGCGAAAAGGTCATATTCTGGGAAGGCCCGCATCCGGCCATGCTTCAAAAGATACGGCTCATTGCAGAAATCAAAGAACTGGCCGTTCTTTGGGTTTCCAAATCTGGCACAACCCTAGAAACACGGACTGCTCTGGTATTGTTTCGCGAATTCTTTCCCGGTATCTCTGAATACTTTATTACATCGCAGCCAGCCAAAATTGCTGACCTGGGAGCTACCGAGGCGAATACGTTTCTGATTCCCGAAAATCTTGGCGGAAGATACAGCGTTATTTCCCCCGTTGGACTCATGCCGGCTTTGTTTATGGAGGCGGATGTAGACATGTTGCTAAAGTCTTTCCGCGAAGGACTGGCTGCCTGGGATATTTCCGTTCCTATGGACAATAACGCAGCCAAAGACATTGCCATTCAGTATTATCATCTTTTTCAGTCGTGCTATTCGTCCATTGTGTTCTGGGTTTATACCCATGAATATATGGGGCTCGGTAGATGGCTGATACAGCTTTGGGGTGAGTCGGTTGGCAAGAATGCAGGTGTTTCTGCGTTGCCGTATCTGGCCCAGGGACCAGAAGACCAGCATTCCATGCTCCAGTTTTTCCAGGAGGGTCCAAATACATTTGTCCATTCCTTTTTTCACGTAAAAAGTTATGGGGCAAACGATACCGTGGTACCGGCAGACTTACCGGGCGAATTTGCCGACCACTCGCTCTGGGAAATTCTCCATGCTCAAATGAAGGGAATAGAAGCCGGCTTAAGCGAGGCACACCGCCCTGTCACAGAATATATAATTCCAGAGGTAAGCCTGGCAGAGCTTGGCCGCATGTTCAGTTTCTGGATGTACGTTGTTACTTATCTGGGATATCTGTACGAGGTGAATCCATTTGATCAGCCTGGTGTAGAAAAAGGAAAAGTTTACGCCAAAAAGATCCTGTTGAACGAAGGGCATGAACCCGTAGTTTCCGAGGTAAGGGAAATTTGATTCCACCGGGAACGAGCTGTCAGCCGTTTCCCGGAAAATCTGCACACCAAAGGAACCATGAAAAACTTTTTTGAAAAAATTGGTGTGCGGATTTTTATTCCGATTTTTGCCGTGAGCGTATTTGCGGCTGTTCTCGGATATGTCATAATAGATTCTATTGTTTTTTTATCTATTATTTCTTTTGTCATCGTAATATTCTCTTTTGTCCTTGTCTTTGTAATCCACACCAATCTGGAATCCCCGCTTAAGAAAATATTAAACCAGTTGTCCATTATTCGGGAAGGTAACTTTGCCCGCTTTGATCTGCAAAGTTCCGTAGAAATGAACCGCCTCGTTGAACACATTAACCAGATGGCGGAGCGTATAGCGGAACGGGAACAGGATTTTTTACAGCAGCTTGAATACATGCGTTCTGTGTTGAACACACAGAACAGTCTCATTATGATTGTAGAAGGTGATGTCATCATTGAAGCCAATGACGCGTTTCTCGATTTTTTTCATCAATACCATTACGATGATGAATTTCAGCAGTACCACAAAAAAATTCGAAATGTGTTTCTGCCAAAGATGCAGAAAAATTATATCACTTCCGGCGATGAACATTCTGACTGGATTGAGCTCATCTTAAAGGCGCCGCCAGCCAGCTATAAAGCCGCTCTTATGCGTGAAGATTCGGAGCTTGTATTTTCTCTTGATGCGTCCACAGTTCAGTACGGAGATCGTAAGCGGGTTATCGTTGTTTTTACGGATATTACACAGCTCGAAAAACATCGCGAAATTCTGGAAGAGAAAGTTCGCGAAGAAGTTCGGAAAAACCAGGAAAAGGATATTTATATCAGTGAACAGGCTCGGATATCCTCCATGAGCCAGTTTTTGATAAGTCTATCTCATCACTGGAGGCAACCCCTCAACAACCTTGCTGTGGTTGCAGAGACTTTGGAAATGAAATCAGAAGAAGAGAAACTTTTTCGGGAAGAAGTAAAGAAAATTGTGAATAAGATAAAAAAACAGATCCAGAGAATGGCAGAAACATTGAATCTCTTTAGGGAGTTAAACGAGTACAAAAAGGAAATGACTTCTTTTCCAATAGAGCCTCTGCTGTTACATGTTCTGGAAATATACAATGGTCTTGGCAATAGAATCAAATTTTTTATAGAAAGAAGTGGTCTATTGCGGGAACAGATTTCTATTTTTTCAGACAGGCAGCGCGTTAAAGAGATGTTTTTTCATCTATTGCAAAACTCTATCGATGCTTGGGAAGAAAGACTCATCGAAAATAGAGAAATGCATATAGTTCTTTCTTCCCTCGATGATAAGCTGATGCTCAGCATAGAAGACAATGCCGGAGGCGTTCGGGACGATTTGTTGCCATCCATTTTTAATCCGTATTTCACTACCAAAGGACTCGCAAACAGGCCGGGACTTGGTTTATTTTTACTGCATAAAACGGTAGAAGAGATTCTTAAAGGCAGTGTCTCTGCAGAAAACGGCAAGCAGGGATTAATCATTAAAATTGTATTTCCCCAAAGCAATGAATAATCGTTTACGGGAAGCTATTCTTGTCGGGGTTTGACTATGGACTTCCGCGCTGTTCTCTCCATGCAGTCAGTTCTTGTTTTCTTTATTTCTATTTTTTTAAGCTTGATGACGTTCCTCTCTGTCAATGTTTTCCATGAGTATTCCATTTCTTACGCATTTTTATTCAGTGCTTTAATTGCCGTTTTTAGCGCTGGTATTATGCGACTTATCGGTGGTGCCCCTGGAGCGCGGAGTATTAAGCTTAGAGAATCATTCTTAACCGTAACGCTGGCCTGGATATTAATGTCCCTGTTCGGATCTTTTCCGTATATCTTTTCAGGATCTATCCCTTCGTTTACTGATGCTTACTTTGAAAGCATGAGCGGCTTTACAACCACTGGAGCCTCCATATTGACGGATGTTGAAAGTCTGCCCCGCTCTATTCTCTTTTGGAGGGCCATGACAAACTTTGTCGGAGGTGGTGGAATTGTTGTATTGACTGTTGCTATTTTACCGGCTTTGAGCGTTGGGGGTGTGCAGCTTGTTTCAAAAGAGGCTTCGTCTCCTCTGGGACAAAAAAAATTTCCAAAGCTAAAAGAGATAGCAAGGCAAATCTGGATTATTTATCTTAGCTTAAATGTCCTTTCTGTCATGATGCTGCTGGCTGGTGGAATGTCGTGGTTTGATGCCTTTAGCCATACATTTGCTGCTGTTGCCACGGGAGGCTTTTCCCCCTATAATACTTCGGTGGGTTATTATGCCGCACAGGGACACCCATCCGCTCTGTATTTTGAAATCATCTTGTCAGTGTTTATGCTTCTTGGCAGCATTGGTTTTTATCTCCAGTTTGCGCTTCTAAGAGGAGACATTTCTGTTGTCTACAAAGATCCCCAGCTTCGGTTTTATCTGAGTATTGTATTTGTCTCCATTGTATTTATTGCGGCCCACCTTGTTTTAGCTGAGCACGTACAAGATGCCGCTCATGCTTTGCGCTTTGCATCTTTTTCAGTAATTTCTGTCATCACGACGACAGGCTTTGCGACGGTTGATTTTGCACGATGGCCAGAGTTTGACCGCTTTTTGCTCGTCGTTCTCATGTTTATTGGAGGTATGACGGGCTCTACAGCAGGGGGGATGAAACCGCTGCGAGTTCTCGTGGGGATGAAGCAATCGATCTACGAACTTTTTCGGAGCATTCATCCAAAACAGGTTTACGCCATGAAAATGGGTGAACAGTTTTTGTCGCTGGATCAGGTGCGGCAGGTAAATACATTTCTATTAACCTATGTGATTGTGTATCTTGGTGGCATGCTCACGCTTTCGTTTTTTGAAAAAGACTTTGAAACGGTGGCTACCATGGCCATAGCAGCTTTAAGCAGCATTGGCCCAGGCACTTCTATAGAAAATGGACCTGCCGCCAACTACGCTTTCGCGCAACCTGTATCTAAATGGGTCTTTACGTTTTTGATGCTGTTAGGGCGTCTTGAATTGTACCCGGTTCTCGTAATCCTTACACCCTGGTACTGGAGAAACCATTAATTCCATGAATTCCGTCTGGCAGAAATTCAACTTGGTGTTTCTGCCTCTATTATTTTTAACGGGTTTAATTATTTTCCACAGACGTCTTCAAGTAGATGAAGGCAATGCCCTCATTGCGCTGTATACCATTAGTATAATTTTGTCTCTTTGCTTATTGTTTTTTTATTATCAGTTATTCATTGTACGCCCGTTGCGCAAGGAGCTTGCCCTAAAATCGGCTGCTCTCAGCGATGCAGAAGTAACCATAGAAAAACAATTCGATAACCTGGAAAAAGCTCACAAAATTCTGGAGAAAGAATTAAGACTTGCAAAAGATATCCAGAGTCGCCTGCTCTCACCGGATCCGCCCGGGAAAAAGTCAATGAAGCTGCACCACTTGTATCGCCCGGGAGAAACTCTTGGAGGCGATTATTTTGACGCTTTCACATTAGGTACTAATTATCTCGTTTTTATTGCAGACGTTTCGGGCAAGGGGGTGTCTGCTTCTTTAATTACCTCCATGCTCCGCGTGCTGTTGCGTTCCCTTGCCGAGCGAACCCAGGATCCAGGGCCCTTGCTCACATTGTTAAATGCTGCCCTGTATGGTCACACGGGAAATCGTTTTGTGAGCGCATTTTTGTCTGTCATCGATATTGACGGGAAGACTATCGCATATGCTAACGCTGGACATAATTGTCCGATTTTGATTTCCAGGCACGGCAATACCATGTTGCTTAACCAGGAGGGAATGCTCCTGGGAATAGAGCAGGACTCGGAATATTTAACAGAAGTTTTGTCGTTGAAAACGGTGCGCAGAATTCTCTATTATACAGATGGTCTCATTAACCGATGGAATAAATCCAATGAAATGTATAATCCAAATCGCGTTGCGGAATTTTGTTCTACGTCCTGGATGCATGAGGGCGAAACATTTATTGCGCTGCTGCTGGCGAATGCAGAGAGATTTGCCCCCCAGCACGAGGTAGATGACATTGCCATAGTCGTGCTCGATCTATAGCAAGTTGAATCCAGGTAAGCTCTGACGAGCTGTTGTTTTTCAATAGCCTGCTGAGCCGCTTCATAAATCGCCGCTTTGGCTAAAAACCCAGCTTCGCAATTTCCCAGCATTATGTCTCATATTAAAGTTTTGTTAGGTAGGAACGGTTTAAATATTATGTCTCATATTAAAGTTTTGTTAGGTAGGAACGGTTTGAATATTATGT
>DYKF01000068.1:0-5101 GCA_020722745.1 Caldithrix sp. | reverse complement strand
AATATTATGTCTCATATTAAAGTTTTGTTAGGTAGGAACGGGCTCAATATTATTTCTCATCCTCGGGTGAATTTCCCCTGTGACGGAGTGGGCAAAGTTGCAGCGGCGAAGCCCCCCGCAGGCAAAAGGTCTACGAAGGGAATTATTCAAGAATCTGTTAGGGCTTCTTTTTCTTCAGCACTATGAGATCGTCCAGATTTTCAGGAGGGTTTGCCGCAGCAGCAGCAATATTCTCGGACTGAATTTCTTTATATATCTCGCCCCGATATACCTTAATTTCTTTGGGAGCTTTTATGCCAAGTTTTACCTGGTCACCTTTTATTTCCACAATCATTATTTCTGTCGTGTCATTAATAATTATGGATTCGTTTACTTTGCGGGCAAGAACGAGCATCAGGTACCTCCCTGCTCAATAAGCTCGAGAACAAGAGC
This sequence comes from Caldithrix sp., assembly GCA_020722745.1. Lineage (GTDB taxonomy): Bacteria > Spirochaetota > Leptospiria > Turneriellales > Turneriellaceae > DYKF01. The sequence continues at coordinate 4,669 of DYKF01000068.1, read as the reverse complement.
GCGCACCGAGTAGTCTTCATTGCCGGCAATGATCTGTGCTCCTTTGCCGATTTCTCTAAAAATGACTAGAGGCCCCTGAAGATTAATTGTCATCTTTTCGGGCTCGTTGGGCGGAATGGTAACAATGCCAAAAAACTCCAGGCTGCTGTCTGGTGTGGCTCCAATGGAATTCAGATCTTCCCGCGCAAAGCGGGGAGAATAATCGCTCTTTATCTCTGGAATGGGTAAGACCAGAAAGGCAAGATTCGGTTCTTCCGTGGATTGCAGCCACCGGAAAGAAGAATTCTTTTTGCCGGGAAGCAGTACATATTGTCGAAACTGTTCAAAGGCGAAAATGCCATCAGGAAATTCAATTATTTCTTTTGGGTCAATTTCAAGTTCGCCGGAGGCTTTTGTCTGAATGGTGATCATAGGCTTTTTTTATCGGAGAAAATCCATTAAGGTTGGTTTAATTATATCTGCGCCTGTTTTAAGAGCGTACTGGTGAACGCTCTCCAGCCATTTATAATTCATGATTGTTTCTACAGGATCAATGGATTCATTTTTTGCGAGCAGTTCCTGCGTGTAGGTAGAATCCCATGCAATCCGTTTTTCGTGCTGTTCGAGCCGGTTCACTCGGGCTCCGACTTCTGAGCGGTAGCGGAGAATATTTTCGAGAGCGCTGTCCAGAGCTTCTAAATCTCTCCCACCCACCATTTTCTGATCGCCACGGATGAGATCGTCCCGGAGCATAATAGCAACGTCAAATACAGACAAACCAGAAACTGTGGCCGTTGGTGCAAAATTGTTGGGTGGTTCGGGGGCAGATCCATCGATAAGTCCCAGACTCTGCAAAACCGTCCCACCATCGAGATCTTCTAACCAGATTTGGTGCGGCGTTTTACTTGTTAAAATAATATCGTCCTGGGAGCCTTTAGAAGCTCTCACTTCGAGAGGAGCGCTGTTGATTTTGTCAATGATGTCGTTAATGGTGTCTCCACCAGAAACGGGGATGATGTATCCATCAATGGCGAATTTTTGATCACCCATGGCAACGTAGTTTGAAGAGTTGCGATTGCTGGCGACCGAAGTATTGGTACCCCAGAAAATGCGGTTTCCGGGAATACCAATTTCCATGGATTCAAAGCGTTCAATCTCGCGCCCAATGGAAACAATGTCCCCCTGGTATTGCACGCCCGTCATGGCATTTCCCTGGTCTATCCCCTGTGTCATCAGGTGCGTGTAGATGGGCAAAAACGGATCGCGCTCAATTACAGAACCGCCAAAAATAGGGCGACCCGTTGCGTCTTTAGTGTTGGCTATATCTACGAGTGCGAGAAGATGCTGATTAATTTCTTTCGCGATGGCTTCTTTCAATTCAAAACCGCTGTTGGTTCCGTTGGCAGCCTGTACGGTCAAATACCGAATCCTCTGAAAAATTTCGCCTACGCGATCTAACTGACCGTCCATAATCTGCAGCTTGTCTTTGGCTTCGCCAATGTTCCGGTTGTACTGGTACAGTTCTGCCATGCGCGTGCGCAGCAGCAACTGGTTGGCAGCACCGGAAGGATCGTCCGATGGTTTATGGATGCGCGAGCCCGTGCTAAGCTGGGTTTCTGTTTCAGACATTTCTGATTTCTGCCGGTTGAGAGTAGAAATCATTTTGTTATTGAGCATGAGATTTGTAACGCGTATCATTTGTTACCTCCGTGTTATCCAAGCCGCGTGATGAGCGTTTCTATCATTTCGCTCATGGTTTGCATGATGCGGGCAGCTGCGTTGTATCCGTGCTGAAACTGAACCATGTTCGCCATTTCCTCGTCAAGATTCACACCTATTACACTTTGCCGCAATGACTGCAAATTGTCGAGAATTAGCCCCTGGTTCTCTACCTGGTCTTGAGCTGTTTTACTTTCGATTCCAAGTTTGGCGATGAGAGCATTGTAAAATTCATCCGTATTTTTGTGCTCACCTACCATGGTATTATTGTGGCGGAGAGCCTGTGCAATGCGCAGGGCATTGGATCCATCCTTGAGTCCGTATGCTTCATTGGCATCCCCCGTTCCGCCAATATCTTTCCCCGATGCCGCAGCGATGAGGGCCGCGTTTCCTTCTACCTCGTCGCTCAATCGCAATACACCGGCTGGATGAAGCACGGGTACAAGGGTAATGCGATCGAGATCGGAACTCAGTTTGTTAATTTCGTCGAGACGGCGATAATCGAACGCTCCGGCGGGGCCGCTGTTCTGGAGAATGCCGGCATACCCCGACAACAGCTCTCCAGAGTCTTCCATGTGGCGGATCATGAAAGATGAGCGCCAGTCATCCTCGGAGACTTTCCCCTTGAGTACGAGATTATTATTATGGTTTACATAAGCAACTACGCCGGCACCAGAGCGATTGATGCGTTCAATTACGGATCCGAGAGTTTCATCTTCACGGTAGGTAATGTGCACGGGTGTATTCGCTTCATCGTTTCTGGAAAAAGTCAATGTACCGGAAATTCCCATGGGCCTGTTGGTCGAGATTTCATTGCGCCCGGCTACCTTGAAAACGGCAGAAGTTTCGTCTGTGCCATCGCCATTTAAATCAAAGTTCCCCCGAATGTTGCGGGCAAGCGGGTCAAGGTGAAAAAAGTTGATATTCGTTTCTTTGGTGAGACCGAATCCGTCGCGGTGAACCTCGTTGACGATATCAGCTATATTGACAGCCAGGAGATCCAGCTTTTGAATATTTTCCTTGAGAACGCCATCGCGCACTTCAAGGAGCGCCTGTATATGTCCTTCGCGAAATACGGCGTCCTTTCCACTATCTGCCCATACAACTTTCTTGAGACCTTCGTTAGAGGGATCACTTTGTGTTTCAAGCAGATTGAGTTTTTCTCCCTGGACGAGAACCATGCCACCAATGTATACAATGGCTTCGTTGGGATCCATGTACTCTACCGTGGTATTGGTGAGTTTTGAGAGCTCGCCAATTTTCTGATCGCGCATGTCTCTCAGATCATTGGGGTCGTCTCCCAAGGCAACGGACTTCATGATGCGCACGTTTAAATCGCGCAGTTCCGTGGCGAGAGCATTGACCTGGTTTACGGAAACTTCAAGATCGTTGTCTGCCTGGGCTCTCAGTTGAAATAGTTTCTCGAATGTGTTGCGTATGCGAAAGGAAAGTTCTCGACCGCTTTCGCGAACAACTTCGCGATGAGACAATTCTTCTGGATATTGAGAAAGCTCCTGCCAGCTCTGCCAGAAGCGGTCTAATTGAGAGCGAACAGATTCGTCCGAAGGTTCGTTGTAAATAATTTCAGTCTGGGACAAATATTTTTGTCTGGTTTCCCAGTACGATTTTTGCTGTGTGGTTTCGTTCACGCGAGCTTCTACAAAAGCGTCTCTAATTCTTTCTATGCGGTTAACTTCATTTCCCTGTCCGAGCATGCCGGGACCATTGGCACGGTTAAGGGATGGATCGTAGAGTGGATGCGATGCTGACATATTGACGCGCTGCCGCGAATAGTTTTCGTTATCTGCGTTGGAAATGTTGTGACCGGTTGTCTGAAGAGCAAGCTGGTGGGTATTAAGCCCCCGGCGTGCAATCTCCAACCCCATGAATGTAGATGCCATACTATCTCCTTAACCGTTAATGTCTATGAGCATGGATTTTTGCTCTCGGTGAACCTGAATTCCGTAACCGTCCGATTCTTCTTTTAAAGATGCAATAATTTCCCTGAATAGCGAAACCCTGTCGTTCAGGAGTTTTTCGTTTCTGGCGACCAGCACCTGTAAATCGAGAAGCGTGTGGTACAATTGTTCGCGTTCATTTTCGAGTTCTTTGATTTCGTTGTGGTCTGCGTAAATGATTTCTGTCAGTTTTTTAAGGTTGGTATTCTCTGAGTAACGGGAAAAAAAAACGTAGCGAGAATGTTCCAGGCTGTCTGCCGCGCGTTGCAGCGATTCCTGCTCGCGCAGTTTTTCCTGAAGCAGACGCCCGTTTTGCTCCACTATGGCGGGAGTTTTTTCAGATTCTAAGAGGGCAAGTTTTTCATAGGTTTCACGCAGCTCGCGCAAAATAGAAATTCCCTCCCCGAGGCCTACGCCCCAATCCTGTTTTTTCTCTCTGCCTGTGTCCATGGTTCACTGTCGGCAGGTTTCTAAATTTCTTTAATCAAATATAGGTGTGCCCTACCCGGGCGGGGATTTTCGCCGGCAAAAGATACGTTTTTGCCATAGTGACAGGCGTTCTATAAATTTCTATCGTATGGTTTAGCAAATAGTTCTTATTCAATACCGATGTAAAATTCAAAATATCTTTTCTTACTGCTGGCGGCTCCAAGTGGCATTGCGAAGCAATGGTGTACCTGTGCCTGCCGGCCCCTCGACTTGGCTACTGCGTCCATTTCATGTCGGGGTAAACTAATTCAAAGGCTGTTAGTTTACATCGAGTGAATCCGTCACAGACGGATTTATACCGAGATGCCCTTGAGAATCCCCTTCGGGGGAGTGGACAAAGTTGTAGCTTGCCTTTGGCAAGCGTACCGTCACGCAGTGGACGCAGTAGAGAGTTTACATCGTCAAAGTTTACCCCGAGTGCCATTGAACTGACCCCAAAAGTTGGACACTCAGGAACTTTTTCCCAGGCTACTTTAGTAAGCATAGATAAAGTATCCCGTAGCTCGCTTTTGCGGTCTAAAGTT
>DYKF01000067.1 GCA_020722745.1 Caldithrix sp. | reverse complement strand
CAAAACCATGCAGCCACACTAAATCGCGGTGACGCGACGGCAAGCTATTTATAACCGCCGCACCCGCTTGGCGGAACAATGAGCTTGTGCGCCAGAACATCAAAGCGTCAGTAAAATTCTTGAATACAGCTTTGTGCCACGCAGCATCAGGTATGTCGCTATGTTGCCTATTCCTCGTCCCTTTCTCCTTGTTTTGGATTTTGCTCTTCAATATTAGGAAAGGGACTTTACTTTTCAAGCAAAATCCCCAAAAATCTGTCAGATATCTTTCCGGGTTTTACATTTATGCTTGACCCCGCACTCCTGGCGCATAAAAAAGAAGAGCCCGCAAGGACGGTTTAAATATACTCTGAAAAATTCCACGGTGAGAATTTTTCAGAGCAAACAAGGGAAAACAAACAATGGTCACTAAATTCGATGCATTCATAGCTGCGGTCTCCGCAGAAACAAAAATTAAATTTCAGCCGGAAGCCCCTGGAAAATACCAGACAACCCTTGAATTTGAAGGCGGAAGAAAACAAACTGTGCACATTTATCTCGGCAAGGACGACGCAGGTGATCCCATCATTGAATATTTTTCGCACATCTGCCCGGTAGAAAAAGACAATGGCGATCTCTTCTTTGCAGCTCTCATTACCAATAGGCGCCTCACCTATGGCGCCATTGCCATAAACGGAAAAAACCTTATCTTAAAGCAGACGAATCTACTCAACAACCTGGATCCGGAGCGATTCCTTAAAAGCCTCTCCTATGTTGCCGCAAAAGCAGACGAGATAGAAGAAGAACTCACCAGCAATGACAACGAATAACCCCATCCCGGTCTCTTTTTGGGGAACGCCAGAAATCTCGGCTGCCCTGCTCCAAACCCTGCTCTCCGACTCCCGCTTTTCGGTCCGGTTTGTCGTTACGCAACCAGACAAGGCCCGCTCAGCAAGAGGGCGCGGAGTTCTTCCGTCTCCCGTTAAAAAAATAGCCAAGGAAGCAGGAATCCCCGTTTTTGAACCAGAAACTCTTCGTCTTAAAAAAAGAAATAAAGAAGAGGTGGCTGAGCTTCTTCGCCAGATGAAGAATTTCCAGGTTCTATTTCATATCATTCTGGCGTATGGCAAAATTATACCACGCGACTTTTTCGCCACACCGGAACTCGGGGGGGTAAATTTTCATGCTTCTAAACTTCCACTGCTCCGGGGGGCTGCGCCCATAGAATTTGCTCTCCTCCATGGATTTACCGAAACAGGCTGGTCGCTCCAAAAAATCACCGAAGAGCTCGACGCAGGAGATATTCTCGCATCGACGACGGTTCCCATAGAACCCGTTGACGACAGAAGTACTCTGTACCAGAAACTGACAGACAATCTTCTCGAAAATGCTCCAGACATTCTGTTAGACTATTCTAATGGAAAGCTCCCTGCCATCCCGCAGGATTCTTCTAAAGCCACTTTTTGCTCGAAAATTTCAACCGAAATGGGCCAATGGAATTCGCAGGAAACTGCCCAGGTGCAATGGAACAAGGTGCGCGCTCTTTCGGAGCGGCCCGGCATCTATTCTTCTTTTCGCGGCAGAAAGGTAAAACTCTATGCCGATTTTAACGCGCCTTTGGTTCCGGAAAAAGCTGCGCCCGGTTCCCTGCATATTCGCGATTCCCTCCTTTACATAGCTTGCCGGGATGCTCTGTTGCCTTTTTCTGCCATCCAGTTTGAGGGCAAAAAGCGCATGAGCATTCCCGACTTTTTGAATGGTTACCGCCCTGGTCTCGCAGATCGTTTGGAGACGTAGTGCTGGGAGTTCCCTGTTTTCAACCAATAGCGTTATATCATCCCATGCTCGCGCTCGTTTGGCGGCTAAACATTTCTTTTGACAAAACCCTGCGCGGGTAGCGCCCCCTCTTTGAAAAACTCCTTGTCACCGCACCGCAAAACGTGGATTTCGATGCAATGACAGGAGCAATCCGTTCCAGACATGGGAAGCTCAATCCCGGCGATTCCATCACGCTTGCCATTCTTCCTCATGGCGCAAGTAAACCCCGCTATATTAAAATCAATACGCGCCTTATTATTTTTGTTCTTTCCATTTTGGTTTCCCTGCTTACCTTTACGGCGGCTTCCCTGGTGTGGCGCATGGTCAGCCGGCCTGCCATAACCCAAAAAATAGAACTTCAAAGCGTATATGCAACACAGGTATCCTTGGCCCTCCAGAAAGAGCGCGAAATAATTCAATCTCTGCGCTCATTCCAGAAAGAGGGTTCCGAGCTCCACAAAGCCCTTTGGGGCTATAATTCGGATCTGTCTCTGCATCAGGGAAAAAACTTCTCCAATCTATACAAAAAAAGGACGACAGAACTCCAGCAGGTTGTCGTGTTCCTCTCGGAGCGTGAGAAGGTATTACAGGCAATGCCCACCGGTATGCCTCTCGCAAACGCCTTTATTACCAGCGTCTATGGAAAACGCATTTCTCCGTTCGGCTTTGAAATCAATTTTCACACGGGAATAGATTTTGCCGCTCCAATGGGAACACCGGTTCTGGCCACGGCAGATGGGTATGTCGTGCACAGTGGGCCCGGCGGTGGCTACGGCAATCACGTCATTATAGATCACGCCCATGGATTCCAGAGTCTGTATGCCCACATGACCCACACCAATGTTCCCCTGGGCTCCACTGTTAAGCGGGGCGACGTAATTGGTTTTCTGGGAATGACGGGTTCAGCAACCGGGCCGCACGTTCACTACGAAATACGACTCATCAACAGAGACCCGTTTCAATATCTGCAACTTACTCTTAACCCCTGGTCCTTTGTAAAGGAGAGTCTGTAAGGTGAAGATTTTTATTTGCGGGATGGGCCTTCTTGGCACATCCCTTGCGCTCGCTTTGCGCGGTCGTGGCATAAAAACGGCTGGCTGCGAAATAAACCCTGATTATAGAACGGTACTCCAGGGAATGGGCTTTACAGAGATTTATAATCCTGAAAGTTCTTCTCTGTCTGAAATGTTGAACGGAGTCGATGGCGTCGTGTTTGCCACTCCCGTAGATTCAATTTTACCCCTTACCCGCGAGATAGCCTCTAATTTTCCAAATCCAGGCTTTTGGCTTACCGACATGGCTTCTACCAAAAGTGCTCTCGTTGAATCTATTGCAACAGAACTCCCCGGCTATCCATTTATCGGTTCTCATCCCATGGCGGGTTCGGATTTAAGCGGCCCGGATCACGCCCTTGACGATCTTTTTGAAAACGCAACCATTTACGTAACGCCATACAGCGAGTATGCCTCCGTTTACCCGGCCTACCAGACAGCCCTTACTGCGGTTATGGCATTCTGGAAACAGCTTGGTGCACACCCGACAGAAATTTCTCACAAGGTGCATGACACCTGGGCAGCTTATCTGTCCCATGGTCTGCATCTTGTATCTTGCATGGTGGCCCATCTCCTGAAAGATGTGCCCGAGGTTTTTGAACTTCCCGTGAAACCTGCGGCAGGCAGCTTTCGCGACATTACGCGCGTTGCCGGTTCCAACCCTGTTTTATGGGACGGCATTATTCGCTCCAACCGCGAAGAGGTGGTCCACTATCTTTTGTCTTTGGAAACCATAGCAAAAGACTGGCGCGAACAAATGGAAAAGGGCACTTTTAATATTGAGCGAACCTTTACGGAAGCGTCTGAAATCCGAAAAAAAATAGTGGAGAAACAAGTATAATGAACATTCAGGGTGAACTTACATTTCAGGGCGACAAATCTCTCTCGCACAGGGCGGCCATCTTTGCAGCCATGGCAGCAGGAAACTCTACCATCCATAACTTTCTGCGCGGCGAGGACACCATGAACACGCTGCGCGCCATGGAACAGCTCGGTGCAACGGTCACAGACAACGGAACCACCATGGAAGTGCAATCTCCCGGAATTACAAACTGGAGAAAGCCAGACCAGGTGCTCGACATGGGCAACTCCGGAACGGGCTCCCGCCTGCTGTTAGGCCTGTTATCTGGCCTGTCTGGAATAACGGCCACTATAGATGGAGATGACTCGCTTCGCAAACGCCCCATGAAAAGAGTCACCGTTCCGCTGCGCAGCGTTGGAGCTGTTTTCTCTGACAGCGAGACCCTGCCCATTGATGTAACCGGACAACAACTGCAACCCATTTCCTTCACAGAAAAACTGGGATCGGCGCAGGTAAAATCGGCCATGATCCTCGCTGCGCTCTCTTCCGGTGTGGCCTGCGAAATAGAAGAACCCATAACATCGCGCGATCATACGGAAAACATGCTGGCGTTTACCGGGATCGATATTCGTCGAGAGGGCAACACGATTTCTCTTAAACCACCCTACAATTTTAAGTCGGCAGAATATCATATTTGGGGAGATATTTCTTCCGCAGCTTTCTTTATTGTCGCCGCTCTGCTATCAGATTCGGGCTCACTCGTCATTCGCAATGTTCTCTTGAATCCCTATCGCGACCGATATATCGACGTACTCAAAAAAATGGGCGGGCGCATAGAAGTGCTACCGCAAAAAAACCAGGTTGGCGAAAAAGGCGGAGACATTGTCGTGTATCCGTCCCGACTTACTGGAATACGCATTCCTGATGACTGGATTCCCGGCGTCATAGACGAGCTGCCCATTCTGACGATAGCAGGCGCCTTTGCGGAGGGTGAATTCAGCTACCGTTCCGCCAAAGAACTGCGGGTAAAAGAAAGCGATAGAATCAGCGCCATGGCAGACAACCTCAAGAATCTTGGAATGGATGTAACCGAATACGACGATGGATTGAGCATAAAAGGAAATCCTGCGGCCATTTTCCGGGGAGACGTAGAAAGCCACATGGATCACAGGATTGCCATGTCCTTTGAAATTGCCCATTTGAAATCCCTTTCTAATGCCGGCAGAACTGCAAAAGAATACAAATCGGAATCACCTTTGCTGCGCATACATGGCAAAGAGTGGATTGGCACTTCCTTCCCCGATTTTTATTCTAAACTCGATTCCATTCTTCAACCACCCGCGACGGGCGGCAAAAAAAAAATAACGGTCACTTTTGACGGGCCCGCCGGTTCCGGAAAATCGACTCTGGCAAAAGAAATTGCCCGCAGGCATTCTCTCTACCAGATAGATTCCGGGGCCCTGTACCGAGCCTATACATGGCTGTTTATTTCTACCGTTGGCCCCGCATTTCTACAGCAGCAAGACTGGGACAAAGCACCAGAGGCAAAGGAAATTCTCCAGAAAAACAGTTTCGCCATTCTTTTTGAAACCCAAAAACAGCGCATTCTGCACAATGGAAATATTCTGGAGGCCGATATTCGTAGCCGCGAAATCACTGCCCATATTAAAGAGATTGCAGACAGCCCGGAAATCCGAAACCGGGTGAACGAAATCATACGCAATGCTGCCAAATCCGTCTCGATTGTTGCCGATGGCAGAGATATGGGCACGGTAGTTTTTCCCAACGCAGACCGAAAATTCTTTATTACAGCATCTATTGACGAGAGAGCCCGCAGAAGAATAGAACAGCTTGGAGAGAAAGCAGCGGACACATCCCTGGAAACCATCCGCCAGGAAATAGAATGGCGCGATAAAGATGATGAATCTCGAAAATTCGGAGCATTAAAAGCAGCAAGAGATGCCATTTGGATTGACACCACAACGCGCAATCAAAAAGCTGTTTCAGAAATCATCGAAAGCTATTTGCAGCCATTCCTTGAATAATTTCTTAGTAAACTCTGTTTCCGCAGAAAAGCCCCGCAAGGTGTTTTCTGAACAGACGAGATATTATTTAAGAAGCTGCAAGCGATCTGATATATTACAATGCTCTTAAAAAAGAGCTCATTTGGGGAGTCTATGGCAGTTTCATCAGTTTCTTTTCAGGATACCAATGTTACAATGGAGGAAGTCTTTGGCAAAGGCGATTACTCCGTTGCAGAAATAAAGAAAGGAGCCATTGTCTCCGGTAAGCTCGTTTCCATACAGGGCGACAGCGTTATCATTGACCTTGGCAGTAAAAGCGAAGGTCGCATCGAAATTTCCGAATTCGACGAAAAACCAGAAATCCACTCTAACGTGGAAGCCATTGTTCGACATGTCGATAATGAAGGCGTGGTTTTTCTTTCCAAGCGCGATCTCGAAACCAAGCGTGGTTGGGAAATCGTTAAAGAAGCATTCGAAAAACAGGTTCCAGTTAGTGGAGTAGTTCGCAATGCGCGCGAAAAAGGTTACGACGTGAATGTAGAGGGTCTAATGATGTTCCTTCCTCATTCCCAGGTAGGCAACCTCAACTCCATGCGCAAAGGCAAACGTCCAGGCGACATTCTAGGTCAAACGTTCACATTCAAAATTCTGGAGCTCAATCACCGTCGCAAAGGCGGAGTAATTTCACGCAAAGAATTTCAAGACATCCAGAACAGCCAGCAGTGGGAAGAGCTCCAGAAGAGTATTCGCATTGGCGACATTGTTACGGGTAAGGTTACCAAACATACCAAAACAGGCGCTGCAGTTCTCGTTCACGGCATTGAAGGATTCCTTCATAAAAGCAATATCAGCTGGGATCGTAAAAACGACGATTTCAAAGATAAACTTCCACTCGATTCTGAAATTCAGGTTCGCATTCTCGAAATCGATCCAGATAATCACAGGCTGTCTCTTGGTCTTAAGCAGCTCCTCGAAGACCCATGGGAAACTGTTCTTCAAAAATACAACGTGGGAGATGTCGTCAAAGGCCGCGTTTCTTTTGTCGCCAACTATGGCGCGTTCGTGGATTTAGGCAATGGCCTCGAAGGTCTTCTGCACGTCTCCGAAATGAGCTGGACCCGCAAAATTAGCCATGCTCAGGAAGTCGTCAAAATAGATCAGGAAATTGAAACTAAGATCCTCGGCATTAATGTGGCAGATAAACGCATTTCTCTGGGCCTTCGCCAGTTGCTGGTAAACCCATGGGATAAAGTGCGCGAAGAACTCCAGGTTGGAATGGTCATTAAAGGCAAGATTAAAGATGTTACCAATTTTGGAGCCTTTGTCACGATCTTTGACGACATTGACGGACTCATCCGCAAAGAAGACATTAACTGGGACGAACCATCTCCGGATCCGCGCAAAGTGTTCAAAGTCGGCGAAGAAGTAGATTGCAAAATCACAGAAATTAATCTGGAAGACCAGAAAATTGGATGCAGCACAAGACATCTTCTGCCAAATCCATACAAGGCTCTTCGGGACAAATATCCCAGAGGCACTATACTCAAGGGCGTTGTTACAAGCATCGTAGATTTTGGAATTTTTGTGCGCTTCGATGATAAATACGAAGGTCTCGTTCACCTGTCAGCAATGTCCAAGGAAGAATCCGCAGGGCATAAAAAACACTTTAACAAAGGCGACGAAATCCAGGTTGTGGTAAAGAGCATTGAGCCAGAAACCCGCCGCATTTCTCTCTCCACTCGCGACGTTGGTTACGCTATGGAAAAAATGGAAATGCAGCAGTATATGGATAGAGACAGAGTAGTTGCAGATACAGGCCACTCTCCTTTTGCCTCACTGAAAAACCTTAAAGCGAAAAAGTAAGATTCTTTCTAAAAAGAAATCTTTCTCCACGGCCTCCTTCGGGAGGCTTTTTTGCGACTGCATTGTTCAGTGGCGATTTCGTTTAATTTTGCAGATAAAACAAACACAGAACCTGCAGTTTCATGCTGCGACGCAATACAATAGATCCATTTCCCGTCTGGCAAGAATTTGGATCCCAAGAATGCCCTGCCCGGGTAGGGCTTTCCGATTCGCTTGACGACATGAATGCCAGTGATAACTCTCTTGCATGAAAATTGGCACGCCCTTAACTCGTTCAGCAACAAAAATCCTCTTCCTTGGAGCCGGAGAGCTCGGTAAAGAAGTCATTATTGCCCTCCAGCGATACGGCGCAGAGGTTATCGCGGTAGACCGGTATGAGAACGCGCCCGGCATGCAGGTTGCCCACCGATCCGACGTGATCAATATGGCAAACCAGGAAGAATTGCGCAGCCTTATCCTAAAAGAAAAGCCAAATCTTATTGTTCCGGAAATTGAAGCCATAGCAACGGCGGAACTGCTGAAAATAGAGCAGGAGGGAATTGCGGAAATAATTCCAACAGCGCGCGCTGTCAATCTCACCATGAACCGCGAAGGAATTAGAAGACTCGCAGCAGAAGAGCTTGGTCTACCAACGTCTACCTACAGGTTCGCTTCTACTCTCGAAGAACTGCGCTCGTCTGCGCAAGAAATTGGCTATCCCGTCATTGCGAAACCGGTAATGTCATCGTCTGGCAAGGGGCAGTCTTTTGTGAAGAATCCAGAACAAATAGAATCCGCATGGGAATATGCTCTTAAGGCTGGTCGAGTAAATCACACTCGCGTGATTGTAGAAGAAGTGATAGAATTCGACTTTGAAATTACTCTGCTCACGGTTCGCTCGCGCGAGGCATCTGGCAACATTGCCACATCCTTTTGCGAACCGGTTGGCCATATACAAGTGCAGGGCGATTACGTAGAGAGCTGGCAACCACAGAACATGTCGGCAAGCGCTCTTGCCGAAGCCAAAAGAATTGCAGAAGCTGTAACAACCAACTTGGGAGGGCGCGGTATTTTTGGCGTCGAATTATTTGTTAAAGGAGACAAAGTATATTTCAGCGAAGTGAGCCCGCGTCCGCACGATACCGGTATGGTCACCATGATAACACAAAACCAGAGCGAGTTTGAACTGCATGCGCGCGCCATTCTGGGCCTTCCCGTTTCCCCCGTTCTTACAACGCCCGGAGCCTCTGCCGTTATATACGGAAAACTGGAAGCCAAAGGGATTGCCTACGAAGGACTGGACCAGGCTCTCTCTTTACCCAACACGGAGGTGCGGTTGTTTGGAAAGCCCGAATCGTTTGAGCGTCGCCGCATGGGTGTTGCCCTTGCAGCGGCCCCCACGACAGATATGGCCCGCATTACCGCAAAGGAAGCCGCAGCGAAAGTCAAGCCGGTTGAGGGTTGACGCGCTTGCGTCAACCGATCGGTTAATCAACTTCTGTATGCGCCCAATTGCACGCGCAAGGCTTGGGGAAAACTGGGCAGCTCGCACGGGACTCCACTGTCTTTGAATATATTCAGATAACTCTGAATTGTATCTGTTCCCCTGACGAAGTTCCCCATCAAAGTCATTTACGATGGCTTCTTTTTGCTCTCGCAAACCAAATTCACTATAGGCATATTATTTTAGTGCGTTTGCAATGTTGTAAATATCTTCAGGATTTGAATGCGACAATGCCAGAATCGCCGGAGAAAGGCCATTCATGATGCCAGATTTAATTTCTTGAACATTAGCCGCACTGTAAGCCTTGCTTCCTTCTGACTCCTGCTTCACAATAATTATTTCATCTGGCATTATCCCTTTGTTATCCAAAAGATCGTAACTGTGCGTACTAAGAATAATTTGTCTTTTATCTTTTTTTCTAATTTGCAATAGCGCAATAATTTCGGGTAATCTTCTTACTATTTCTGAGTTTAAAGATATCTCTGGTTCTTCCAGCAGCAGCGGTTCTTTACCCACTAGCATAGACCAAAATAAACCGATCATGCGAAGTGTTCCATCAGAAAACTGTTGTTCATTTTGTTTAGCTCCATGCGGACGCCAGTTTTCATATACGGAAACTAAATGAGGCTTTCCCATTTCATCTTTTTCTAAAGAGAGATTGCTAAGTCGTGGAATAGCAATCTTTAATGCATTTTCTATTTTTAACAAATATGACTTTCTTGTTCGTTCGTTTATTTTGCTGATGGATTCGAGCAGGGAGCGACCAAAGGAATCTTCCATGTTAGTTGAAACACTGCTTATTATTTGCTCTCTGACGAGTTGTGGCACAATGTGCTGGTACTCAATTTGTTTAAAAAATTCATTTAAGGCTCTAAACTCTTTATTCGCGGAGGCCTGTTCAAGAGCTGTAAACTGCATTTGGAGCGGATCGTTTTCTTCGCCTTCTAAAGGCCTCGATAGAATTTTTTTATCCGCTTTCCAAACAATTTCGCTCACAATTTCTGCACGCAAATCTCGAATACCCCCTCCCGATTGTTTTAATATAATTTCGTATTTCCAGTCTGCCTGTTCAGATTTATTTTCGGATACTTCCACTGCAATGCGTATAGCAGGCTCTTTTCTCGCAAACAAACAACGAATCTTTGAAATACCTCCTCGGATTCTAACTGCCTCCTGCAACCCACCTCCTTCTTTTGCAATATCGCGGAGAAAACGAAAAGCATCCAGCATATTGGACTTACCCGAAGCATTAGCTCCTATAATAAATACTCTTTCTTTATAAAGGAACATCCATGCTTTGGAAATTCTTCCAATTTTTGAGTTCTATCCTTGAGACATACATAGTCTTTATTTTTGCCACTTTTTGCTGCTGCGTCAATTCTTTTTGAAAGACAGCTCCGCCGTAAGCAAACAGGAAAGATTGACACGCAGTACCCAAAATCATAATGACTCACCATGAGCGAAAAAATTCAACCAGTAGAAGACCTCAAAATAGAAACCCTCAACGAGGACATGGGCTATTTCCACCGCGTGGGGAAAAAGCTTCACGAGACGCGCACAAAATTTCAAGATTTGGAAATTTATGAAACATCAAAATTCGGAAGAATCATGCGCCTGGACGGAGTATTCCAGACTTCCGAAAAAGACGAATTTTTCTACCACGAACCGCTTTCGCATGTTCCTGGCATCACGACCGACGGGCCCGAAACGGCTCTCGTGATTGGAGGAGGAGACGGCGGCGCAGCAGAAGAAATTCTTAAATATCCTACCATCAAAAAAGTAGTGATGGTAGAACTCGATGGAGGAGTAACCGAAGCAGCCAAAGAATATCTGCACGGCATCCACAAAGGCGCCTTTGACTCTGAGCGCTTTGAACTGCTCATTACAGATGGTCTCGAGTATGTACGCAACACAAAAGATAAGTTTGACCAGGTGTTCATAGATCTGACCGATCCGTTTGGTCCATCGATTGAACTTTACACCAAGCAGTTCTACCAGTCCATCAGCAATCTTCTCACAGATCGAGGCGTCATTGCACTGCACATTGAATCCCCCATTACAAGACCGCAGCTTTTTGGCAGACTGCATGCAACTCTGAAATCCGTTTTCAGCATTGTGCGCCCCATGCTGAACTATGTCCCCATGTATGGAACACTTTGGGGCTTTGCCGTTGCATCAAACAAACTCGATCCCATGGCACTCACCAAAACGCAGGTTAAAGAGCGCATAGCAAAACACAAATTGTCGCACCTTCAATTTTACAATGAAGATACGCATTTTTCGCTGATGGCTCTTCCCAACTATGTTCAGGATATTCTCCGAGCGGAAACACCTATCATCAATTCTGGCGATACCCTCCCTGAACCTGCCGGTTCCAAGCGCAACCTTGTGATTGCAGAAAAAGAATAGTGACCGATGTAGCTCTGTCCAGCGTCCCCTGTTTTTGTCTTTTGTTTTAAAGTACAAAAACAGGGAGAGGACTGGCTTGCCTGCCGGAAGAAATAGTTTTTTCCCCAGAGAAGGCTACAGATCTATTGGATTTTATCTGTACAATAGTTTTGTCGTTATAATTTGGGGAAAGCTACCGCACTGCACAATAAATGCAATTGAAGGCCAAGACATAATGCGAATGGCAAAAACAGTTATAAATAGTATTTCTCTCCGCTTATGCGGATTCACGAGGGGGCGCGGCGTGCGAGGGTATGTCAGAATAAAAATGAACGGCCTTGGGGGATTTAACCGTCCCAAAGGCGATCAAATGGCAAAATATCGTATTTTTGCCAATATTTTAACCGCTCTCTCGAGTTCCTCAATGTTAGACAACGGTAGGTAATAAGGACCTTCGGTTTGTCTATCTTACGCCGGAAATCGCCCCCCAGAGAGAAAAAAAGATTCCCTTTTTCGTCCACACTTTCCTGAACCGGCGTCCGCAAAGCCTCTTCCAATAGCCTTCTCAGGTAATAGCGCAACGAAAATTCGAGAATCCGGGAAATAGACATGCCCGAGTGTATCGCCCGCTCCCAAAGAATTGAGTAGAGCAATTTGTCCATACGCCACGAAACGCGAACATACTTTCCCTCTAACACGGAGAGATTGTACCGCCGCGCCGTAGCCGACTTTAGTTTAAAACCCAGAGACATACCTGACAGTGGGTGTAAAATCAGGATGCCTGCATTTGAAAAAATACTTGGTGGGGGTCAAGTACTTCAAGCTCGAATGCGCTCTTCGTTTGTTATGCCAATCTAAATAAATGGCAAATCGCCTTCGGTACTCGCTCAAAGGTAGTTTGTCTGGAACCCTGGCTGCAAATTCTCTCAGGACAGTTTGATTAAAGCGTTCTATCTTTCCGTTGTGCTAAGGTGTGCGCGGACGAATCAAATGATGCTCGATTGCGCGTTCTTTCAGAACCTGTTCAAAGGCGGCGAGCTTTGCTTTTCAAGCAAAATCCCCTAAAAATCTGTCAGATATCTCTCTGGGTTGC
>DYKF01000324.1 GCA_020722745.1 Caldithrix sp. | reverse complement strand
ATTATTTTGCGCACCCGCCAGTGCCGCAAGAGCAACTTGATCATAAAATTTTTGGAAGCAGAGAACATTCCGCATGTTGTAAAATCATTGGAATCAGATCCTGAGGCACAGCGGCTGGCAAAAAAATTCAATATCCTTTCATCGCCAGGAATTATTGTGAATGGCCAGGTTGTCAATCCCTACCAGATGATCGAAAATTGCCAGATTAAAGATCAGGCCAAGGCGAGAAAATTGCTGGAAGATTTATTGAATGAGGGAAATGCGGATCAATATCCTCGATCAGTGATCTGAATCGAATACCCTTTCAAAGGTGTTGAAGCATTTGCTTTTTCAAGTCCCGCGATCAAAATAAATTTAAAAAAACACTTGACTTTTAAGATATGATGTGCTATATTTATGCAGTTATGCAAAAGGAATCATAATTGCATTAATGAGGTGTTCAGATGGCAGAATCGATTTATGAACTGCAAGCCGATATTTTTAAAGCGCTCTCGCATCCGGCGCGGCTTAGAATTTTAATTGCGCTGCGAGAAAAGAATCGATGTGCCTGTGACTTGGCGCCAGAATTGGGGATCGAGCAATCCAATTTCTCGCGGCATATCGCGGCACTGAAAAACGCTGGCTTAATCCGCTTCTGGAAGGAAGGTGTGAGCGTTTATTTTACGCTTGCCGATCAACGAGTCATTGATCTATTGGATAATGCGAATGAAATCTTGAAGCACAGAATTCAATCGCATCATCAGATTTTTGTTTAGAATGAGAAGTCTGATGAATTTTGTCTTCAATAGATCAGTCTCGACCGGTCTGCCAATTGGCAGATGTAGCTTCTGAAAAAGCTATTTAGAGTCGGTCCGAAAATACCACGACCTATCATGGCGAGGCGTTTTTTGCCGCAGCCTGTTTTTTAGGCTCGCAATCCCATCGTTAAACAGCGGAGATGGCTTCGTCGCACAAAACGCTCCTCGCCATGACAGTACCGGATGCGTTTGCGGACAAACACTATTTAATTCATATTCCAAGCTGACAGGGAGACAAATTGATTATGCTGTTAAGCTGTCAGTTTATTTTTACCGATTACCTGAACGGCGTGGAGTCTCGAGGGTTGGCAAAGAGTCGAATCGTCCTCACAGAGCAAGCCTTTGCTGAAGTCTTGGGAGAAGTGATTGGAAACGGCGCCCACTCCCGCGGCCATATCGATTATATGGAGATTGTACAGGGGAAACAGGTCGTAGCTTCGGTGCTGCCGCGCCTTAAGGTAGTGGATGACACGGCCAAACTGACCCATGAGGCTGCCATCGGTAGCGTAGATAAAAAGCAGGTGGAGACGCTGATGGCGCGAGGACTGACCGAGCAGGAAGCTGTGGATGTGCTCGTAAAGGGATTATTCATGTAAGACAAGCCGCTGGCTGGTGTTTCTGTATTAAGAGCTAAATGCAAAGAAGCATTTTTTTTGCCATTGCGAGCGAAGCGAAGCAATCTCCTGATTTTTGACACCAGGAGAGATTGCTTCTCCGCCCGCTGGCGGATCGCAATGACAGGTCGGCTGCTGTCATTGCGAGCGAAGCAATCCCTTGCTTCTTACCACCAGCGCAGATTGCTTCGGCTCCGTTTTACGGAGTTCCGAAAAGCGGAACAAAAAGCGGATCGCAATAACGGTGCTGCGAAGCAAACTTTAAGTTGTTGAATGTTAAAATTAGCTGGGAGGATAATGCTAGAAGTCGATTGGTCAAAATGGTCCTTAAATTTTGAAGCCGCCTGTCAGGAATCGAAAAAAAGCCGTCGGCCGATTTTGCTGCAATTTCATCGGCTGCGGTGTGCCGGCTGCCGCAAGATGTATGCGGTCACTTATCCTGATCCAGCAGTGAGCGCCGAGT
>DYKF01000323.1 GCA_020722745.1 Caldithrix sp. | reverse complement strand
TCGAAGGGTCCATGGACCGGCAGTAAGCTCTGAACCTTTTTCAGAGCTTACTTAGAGGTTACCTTATGTATTTTTCTGAAGAAGTTCAAAAACAGGTTTTTCGCCACCAGCCAGAGCAAATGGTCGTCCTTCTGAATTGTACAACTCTGCCGATATGTCTATTCCTGCAGCAGACAGTATTGTTGCCATCTGCATTCCCACAGTTACCGGACTATTTACAACGTTAATTCCTTTGTCATCGGTTGCGCCGTATACAATTCCCTTTTTCAGCCTGCCGCCGGCAAGGAGCGTTGTCCACGCCGAAGGAAAATGATCGCGCCCGTTTCCATTGGCAGCCATTTGGGGAGTACGCCCAAACTCACTGCTCATGACAACGAGAGTAGAATCGAGCATTTTCCGGGCAGAAAGATCTGCCAACAAAACCGCAAGCGGTGCGTCTACCAGTCCCGCAAGTTCCGCCACTTTTTCTTTGTTGGCAGAGTGCGTATCCCATCCGCCTAACGTAATTTCAATAAAGGGGACCTGCATTTCTGCCAGCCTGCGTGCCATTAAAAGAGCTTTACCCATCCAGCTGGCACCATATTTTTTTTGATCCGCAACGTCTGCTGTCTCATATTCAAAAGCCGCTAGCTTGTCAGAGTTCATAAAATCGACGGCAGCGTTGTGCAATGTGCTCCAGTTCTCAATACTGGGTGAACGCACTGTTTGGGCAAAATGGCGATTGGTTAGTTCTAAAAATTCCTTTCGCCTTACCAGTCTCAAGGAGTTCATATTCCCCGAAGGAGCAAGATTGGCCAAAGGTTTATCAACATTGGATATGTGAAAAGAATCAAACCGAGTTCCTAAAAGTCCACCCCTGCCGATAAGGCCACCACGCCCGCCCAGCGTAATGTGACTGGGAAACCAAGGTCCCTTTGTTTTTTGGGCAAAAGCAATAACGGCACCAAAAGATGGAATGTCCCGAAAAGCGGCGTTTGGCATTGTCCCTGTATGAAGTAAATACGAAGCTCTTTCGTGATCGCCGGCGCCTGAATGAACAGAACGAATTAACGCGCTCAGGTGCAGCTGTTTTGCCGTGTTCCTGAATGTTTCGGAAAGCTCCACGCCTTTTAGAGACGAAGACACGCTGGCAAACTGCGAACTTTTTTTGGGGTCCAGGGTGTCTATCTGGCTCATCCCCCCTGCCATGTTTAAAAAAATGACAGACGTAACGGATGGATCCGC
Source organism: Caldithrix sp. (assembly GCA_020722745.1). Classification (GTDB taxonomy): domain Bacteria; phylum Spirochaetota; class Leptospiria; order Turneriellales; family Turneriellaceae; genus DYKF01. The sequence goes on along the minus strand of DYKF01000323.1, from coordinate 652 downwards.
ATTTAACTGAGCGCGCAGCTCCTCTTCTTCGTCATAATTTTTTTCTGAGCGTAGAGACGCCAGGGGAAGACCTATCAATCCCGTTAAAAAACTTTTTCGCGAAACCGGCTTATTAATAAACATACAAAAACTCCTCGCTGTTAATAACACCCCAGGCAATGTCGGCCAATAGATCCCCCGGAAACACAGCCGACCTGCTTTTGCCTGCATACGGATTTTCCAAGAACAGCAGAATATATTCCCACTCTTCCGGCCCTGGCTCGCGCCCCGTTAAAGACAAATACAGTTCTTTCACGAGTTTTTTAGCGTCTTTATTTTTTTCAAAAGAAACTGCATAATACGAGTCTTTCTTTTCTATAGAATAGACGAGAGTTCTCGATAAGTTTCCATTCAGCAAAGTCAATACCTGGTCGAGTGTCTTTTCCTGAACATCGTCAGAAACGTCTTCCCTCATACCGGCTCCAAAAGTATACAAAAATGTACTCGGATGCGCAGGCTTTTCTACCTGTATGGACTTCAGGAATTCTTTGTTTTTATCGACTGGAAGGCGATAGGCTCCCTTCCCTTTTAGATCGGGAAATCCTGCATTCCTTTCGTAAACGTGAGATACATGGCTAATGGCAGATCCTTTCAGGAGGGAATTAAAAAGCTG
>DYKF01000322.1 GCA_020722745.1 Caldithrix sp. | reverse complement strand
GCGGTTAACCATGCATTTTTCCATAAAAATATTATACCACCATTTTTTTGAAAAAGACGGCGGAGGAGGAAGGTTCTTTCGACCTCCCCCTTCGCCGGCCTGCCTTTAACCCCCAACAGGCGTGACGGGAGGGAGGTCGGGAGGGAACCCCCCGCAAGCCCGTTGCCAAAAAGCCCACAGCGCGGCCAGGCTTTTGAGGCCACCGGCGCCGCTTACACGGGCAAGAGGGACAGAGGCCGGACTGAGGGCGGGGAGATCCTTTGCGGGCTTGACCACGAAGCCCCCCTCAGGATGGCCGCAAGCGGCCACCTGGGGCGGGGCGGCTAAATAAAGAAAACGGGGGGGGATGCGAGTGGGTTGGAAAGGAAAAAATCAACGAGTGTTCCCAACTTTGTTATCTTTGTATTTTTCCCCTTTCATTTCAATAATCAGGTTGTTTTCATCGCAAATAAAAAATATGTGCCCTTCTGCCAACTTGAAAATGTCCGGTTCATATGAACTCGAAAAATAAAAATAGTAGTTCCCTTTCCTATATATGCGGATGCCATCTTTTTCGATACCCAATATTTCAGGCTGGTTTTCAGGGGTTAGAACATAGCTTGGATAATAGGCGAGAATAATTCCTTTTTTGTGCTTTTGAAGAAACATCACCATTGCATCTTTATCTATCGATATTCTTTTTAGGCCGGGGTGTGCATTGAATATTTCTCTTGCCTCTTCCACAATTTCAAAATTGTTCTGGTGCCAAGTTATCCCAAAATCCTTCTTCCATGCTATGGCTTTTATAAATTCATCCGAATCTTCACTAATGACCCCATTTACCACTCTTTTTTTTCTTACCTCATTCCAAAATGTCTCCACTTGTGGCATGACCACATCCAGCTCCTGCATGATAGCGTCTACTTGTTTGTCTTTTGTCTGCGCATAAAGCTCTTTCAGCGACTGTGTTTTTTGCGCCCTAACAATAACGCTTTCTTTGAATTGGATATTACAGCTGTCACTACTTAAAACATTCTCTGGAAAAATAGCCAGCAAGAAAAGCACCATCCCAAGAAAATACCAACTTTTATTCATTTGAAAACTCCTTTCTACACTAAGGCACTTCTTCCCATGCCCAACAATTGCTTCTTGGGAGCAAAGCCGTGCCAGTGGTTAAAAACGGGAATTCAACTCTGGTGGCTGATCCATACAGCGTGCCTCGCTGAATCATGTTTGAAACGCTCATAAGATGCGTTGAGTTACAGCCAATCCAGTAAAAACAGCCTCCGGCTTTTATCGGCCCGCTTTTCATTAAAGAAATGGAATCAAGCGATATGTAGCTTTTGTCTCGTCCATAAAGCCATGAGCCGTTATCTGCTGTATGGCCCATGTAGAAGGCCGAATCATAACGCCCTGCCGGGATGCTGTTCCACCTGCTGACGAAATCAGCTTCTACAGGCATAAGATCCACTTCCTTTGCGCCTTGTTCCATAAGCCTATTTGCAAGCGCCTCCGCCTGTTCCTCTACTGGTACATATGTAATAACCTGTCCAGTTTCCGGAACTATCGCAGGAAGACCCGGATCGTCCCCACCGTAGACAATCAGATAGCTCTTACCTTTCGGGTTTTCAAGGGACATATCTATTCTTCCTTTTTCACCCTTAGCATCTCCGCCAACACCACCCTCGATAGATTTAGCAATGGCCAGCATCGTATGCTTCTCCACCATCGTCATTTCCCAAACCGATCCCAGCGGTGATGGCAGTTTTGCCTGCGCCATACCCAGTCCAAATGGTAGCTTTCCTCTAAAATCATGCCCTGTCGGATCGTTCATATTTACCGGGTTGCCTCTCACATAAGAGTAAAGATTCCAGTTCTGAGGATTCAAGGGGCTGCCGGTAACATTAT
>DYKF01000066.1 GCA_020722745.1 Caldithrix sp. | reverse complement strand
GTGGGTAACACAACCGTTTTTTTACTTTCCCTTAACCAAGCACTTTTGCAAGAAAATGAACCTTCAATCCACCACAATCCATGCAACTTAGGGGCATTTTCCTTTTTAGTAATACCAATAAAATGGACATATGTGATTTTTAAAGAAAAAAGACAAAAATGGCTAATTTTTATGTGAAAACACGCTATAAACAGCAAATTTTAAAAAAATTTCGTAAAAAATGATATAAGCTGTTGTATTTAGCAGCCCCCCTTCGGCATGCTATAATTTAAAAAAAATTGCAAAGGAGCGAACGAACGGCGAATGAACAAAAAATATCTTCTTACAATCAAAATCACCCAGTATGACGAGGAGCTTACAGACAAGATTAGGGCCTCAATGAATGACATTTACGATGATGAGTTGGGGGAAAAATACAAAAATGACTACAGATACACTGAATATATCAACTCAAAGCGGGAGAGAGCGGATTTAATACCTGAGAATGACTACATCAGACATCTGGAGAAGCTGTTTAATCCAAAAAATCCCTCGTCATTTGATGATGTAATGAGGTTCGGGGCCTTTGTTTTGAAGGAATCGGAAGTTTTAAACATAAAAAAACGGATGAATGCCAATGCTTCTGAGTGAAAATAAAATCATAGAGATATCTTCAGACTTCCACTGTGCTGGTGACTTCGTAGTATCTCAAATCTTAGACGACGAACTGATAGCATACCCCGTAGTGTTGCCAGAATTTGCCTCAGATTACGATAAAATCTATGGCATAAAAGCAAATAGCCCGTCTTATTTTGGGACATTTTTCATAAAAGTCCTTCAGCCAGAGCGTTTTAAAGTTTCAGAAGTGTCTGCCATTATGGGTGAGTTGGAGTGCGACAGTATTATGACTTTAAATAAATACAAAAATCAAAAATTTATCAGAAAAAGAAAGGTGGCTTAACCATGGGACTTGTAATCACCGTGTTTTTCTCCTCTATTATAGGCTATATAACGAACGTTATTGCCATAAAAATGCTTTTTTGGCCGAAAAAAGAGATTTTACACATCCAAGGCCTGCTTATAAAGAGGAAACCCGATTTGGCAAAATCTATATCCGACTTAGTTGTGACCAGGCTTCTAGGGACTGACTTCTCATCTGATTTAGTCGCTTCTAAACTCAGCATTTTCATCTCTGATGCCGCAAAATCTTTGGTGAACACCATCGCGGACTACTCCAAAGTCCCAGACGACAGTGTTGCCATCACTGTAATGGAGGACAGTATTAAAATAAAACTAGCATCCTGGGTAAGTAACTCCAAGAACATTTCATCGTTAGATGTAGACTCTATAAAATCCATCGTATACGAAAACATAATGGCAATCCCAGATCAAGAAATAGAGAAGGTCTTATATGATATTGCCGCAAGAGAGTTCAGGGCCATCGAGATTATTGGGGCCATTATTGGTGCTGGTATAGGCATAATAAACTATTACATAGGAGTGTTGCTGTGAATTTCAATAAGACTGTTAAAGACAACGCTGAGTATGCTTTGCGTACGCTCGATTTTTTTCTTCAAAAAAGAATTAAAGAGCCTGGGCGTGAATGGCCCGACTCAATCTTAAAAAGAGTTTCTGAGAAAGACACCTCTTTGACTTTGCTGGAAATAACTGAGCTGTGCCAGGCATTAGACTTAAATTGGCTATCCGACGTTTTTACTAAAAGAGAGGACGAGTTTGGAATGAAAACCAAGATAAAAGTGAAGTTAAGCGCCAACGCAACTATGCCGACGAGGCACAAAACTGCTGATGCCGGGTATGATCTATACGCCATTAGTCCAGTAACAGTGCCGGCAAAGGGAAACGTGCTCGTTAACACTGGAGTCTCAATCGAGTTGCCTGAGTTTACCGTCGGTCTGATATGGCCAAGATCCGGGCTGTCAACTAAGCACAATATTGAGACAGGGGCTGGTGTGATTGATGCCGGCTACAGAGGCGAGATAATCGTGAACTTGTATAATTTCTCAGACATAAATTATCAAGTAAACACTGGTGACAGGATCGCGCAGCTGTTAATAATGCCAAAAATAACTGCTGAGCTGTGCGCGTCTGAAACTTTGTCTGAGTCTGACCGAATGGCAGATGGACTAGGATCTGGAGGTAGATAATGATAAAAATACTAGTAGAAGTATCTGGTGGCGTAGTTAAGTCTGTGCGGGCTAACATGCCCTCTGAAGTGCATATAGTAGACTGGGATGACTTAGAAGACAAAGATATCCCAAATAGTACTAAGCAGGAAATAGACAGACTCAGACAGACAACTAAGGAAAGTGTTTACTTAAAAATTTGAGTATGCTATTATCTGAATAGCGCGAGGATGGCGAAACTGGAAGACGCACTAGACTTAGGATCTAGCGGTTTACCGTGCGGGTTCGACTCCCGCTCTTCGCAGTGATTTGCTCCAATATTCCCGTGACGTATCCAACTGTCGCACCAGTTGGTCACTCTCACCTAAAGAGTGGCGCTGCGGGAAACACAGCCTTTCGGGGCTGTCTTTTTGGGGGCGACATGGTCTCGACGGGCGTTATGAGCTTCAACATGCGATCCGTGGTTGATCGAAGGTCCGGACGAGGTTATTTCTTGTCCGTGACCGACCTAGGGGGATTAGCCAAGTGGTAAGGCATTGGGTTTTGGGCCCGACACACAGACGCTCGAATCGTCTATCCCCCTGTAGCTTTAATTCCAGGCTCAGTCCTGGATATTTTTTTTATCGGGAGTTTTTTTTGTGAGAAAGTTTGAAAACGAGGACCGCAGGACAGAGCCAGTAAGTGCTAAACTAAGTTACAAAATGTCTATTTTATCTGAGGCGCCGCCGGGAATACTGAGATTAGAGCGAGGGGGTAAGATTATCTTTAAGACACGAGACGGAGAATACCTGGACACCTTGGGCAGGTTTGTTATTTTAGGCCTATTGGCCAAAGAGCCGTGTAGACGTATTTTATTTTCAGGAGAAGACGATGGAAGACCTGGAAGTAATTGACACATTGTTTGACAATACTATCCCTTATGGGCTACTTCTTAAGGAAGCCGCGGACTTGCTTAGAAAAATGATTATGAAATGGCCGTACTTAGTGCAGATGTATTCGAACTCTGGTGAGTGGGTAAACAAAAAAAGCAGTATCTGTATCTCTTTCAGAGACATGCAGGTTGGACGCCGACCTAATAAAAAAAAGCATTTTAATAGCTGCTTTTGTAACGCTTCTGAGTCTGCCATACTGGTCGGAATTTTACTAGAGAAAGACAAGTATGATCATCCTGCAGATATGGTAGTTACTGAGCGTGGATGACCAGGGCATTACATCGCATCGGACAGTTGCGTCCATCATAGAAACACTTTGATCTCCTATAAAGGTGTGCATGTTGTCGTGAGTACTGTGGGAAATTCTAGAATTGGAGCTGAAAAAAAAGCAAGTATACGTAGACACCCACCGACAGGCCATGTATGAGTCCAAGGCCTTCTTTGCCAGGAGACATGGCGCTTACTTAGATGCAGACCCAGGCAGAGAGTTTTTCATCCCCCCATTCGATACAGAGACCGAATATATTAAGAAAGATCAAATGTCAGATCGTTCTGACCTTGACGCTGATAAGATGCACAATGAGTTTGTTACCAAAGTCATATCCAGGCTAGTAAACCAGCTAGACAGAGTATACGAGGCGCTAGCCTTAAAGGAGTCGTAAAATGCCAAAAATCCTATCACATCGACAGATATTAAAAAAATTGAAAGCACACGTTAGTCCCAGCAATAAAATCAAAAAGGAATAACAAAAAATGAAAATATTCTCACGATTAAAGCTAGCAATGACTTATTTTTAAAAGTGCTTAAGTACCCACATATTTTTGATGGTCCATCACTAGACTTGATAGTTAACCTTTATGAGACTATTTCACTGCCATGGCCGATAGAAAAGATCAAATTGTAAAAGTAGCAATGGTATGCCCCGGGGAGGCGGATAAGACTAAAGTAGTTTTGTGGATAGGGGCTGGGGCCGGCGCTGATCTACTGTTGCGGATACAGGAACTTGGCAGGGAAGTAAACAACTTAAAGGAAAAGTTAAATGAAAAACAGAAAAGCTAGGAGTAAAGATAAACTGGTCGTGGCTAACTCGACTTATGAGTTTGTGAATGGGCACTTGGTTCTGCCAGTGTTAATAGCAGCGAAAGTCAGAAGAATGCGCAGCCCAGTCACGATAGCCAGGGCGCGGGCTAAAGATAAGTTACTAAGGAGGACTCGCAGCAATGACAAACGCTGATTGTTTTTTTTCCAGCATAGTGTTAGCCGGCATATGTACATTTCTGGCCTTTGTGCTCTTGTCAGTTTCAACTCCGGACCCATCTCTCAGAGCTAACAGGTCGTTTGTGCTTATATTCTTTGCGTTTTTTATAGCCATATTTGTCTCTCTTAGAGACGAAGTTGAACTTATGATTGCGAAAGATGACGCCTCTCATCTACAGCATCAATTAGATTTTTTACAAAATTACCTAGTTGAAAATAACCTGGCAACCTTCAGTACTGAGATAGTTCAGGTTAAAAAAACCTTTATCTTATTAAATCCCAAGGCGGAGAAGGAAAACTAACCGTATGTCTGATTTATAATGCCTTTTGAATGAACTGAAAGACGACTTGCGTGGATATAAGAGCGCAGGCTTTCCAATGCTTATGGTTTGCTTTGGCTATGCTAACGACAAATGGGTTGTGTGTGCCAGGAACCCTATCAATAAAGGCATATAGGGAGGCACCGAATCTGAAGACGTAAGAGAGGCTATTATCACCTTCTCTGCCAGAGTATTAGACACAAAATATTCTGCGGCTAAGAATTCCAAAAAGGAGGTGTCCAATGGGGACTAACTATTATCTGCGTTATCCTAAATGCAAGCATTGCGGGCAGCGCCCGAAAGATTTACACATAGGTAAAAGCAGCGCAGGCTGGTGCTTCGGCCTGCATGTCTATCCAGAAGATGCCAGCTTACCCCAGAATTCAGACGACTGGGAAAAGTTGTTTGACACATACCAGATATTTGATGAGTACGGTGAGGAAATATCGGTTTGTGGCATGATGGAGACTATTCTTGACAGAAGCAGCCCCACCCCAGTATCTAAAAATCAGTAAAATTCATAGTAGCTGGGGTAATCTCATACTATTCGGTGGAAGATTTCCTCAGGAAAAATAATGCCGAACTAGGCCCTGGAAATTTACTTCGGCACAAACCTGATGGTAATTTTTGTCTCGGCCCCGGCCCTGACGATACTACTTACGATTTATTAACAGGAGAATTCTCATGATTGATACTATGATAATTAACGAAATGGCAAAAAACCCCCCAAGAGACACCGAAGGGTACACGGACTATGCGTTCCGAATTTGCGTAGGTGTTATCAGCGATCTGCAGGTAACCCAGGCAGCCACTAATAAAAAGGCCGGTGATATGATAGTTAAACAGACGGATTTCTTGCTCAGTGACAAGCCGCTCGTGTTAGATTTGGTGAAAAATATTGTCAACGGTGAGGTAATCCGCGGCAATCTCGGCTGCCTGAATCTCAATGCAGACGCCTATATAGATGCGGCAGAGGAAATTGCTAATAAGTGCAAGAAGCGAGGGTTGCTACCATGAGAGAAGTGCTGTGGTGAGGAGTATGTACATCTACGGGGTTCCTTTCTTGATGATGAGCGACACCATGTTAGATACGTCTGGTGGGACCATCTGGGCGACAGCAACTTACAAAAAGATGTGAAAAGACCAGTCTTAAAGTACACAGTGGCACTGCGCCCAAAACCTGGGGTAGAAAGGAAAAATAAAAATGTGTATGATCGCAAAACTCATGTGCTTCTTTGGCCTCCATGATTGGATGATTTATAAAGAAATTAAAGTAAAAGAATTCGACGACAGCTTGTGGAGGACTACTACCTACAAATGTGCTACGTGTGGTTGAAGGATGGACAAGATTGAAGAAATGGAGGTGGAGTGAGCTATGAGCTGCACGAACCGCTATTGTAATATAATAGGTAAAAGAGATGGTCAGGCCACTTCTGGGAATTGCACTTGTTTAAGGCCACTGCCAAAAGATGATCAGCTCAAACTCAAACAAAGGCTTTACACCCTTGAAACCGAGCTTGCCGAGGCGCGGGCTGAGATTGAGAGGCTGGAAAAGAAAACAAATCGCTATTTTTCATAGTCAAAAATCAGCGCTGCTGCCGGAATTGCTGCAATCATGCGAGCTGGAATTTCGACACATGCGGATTCGGTGAAAACCCTAAAGACAAAGACGAGGGGCCGGAGTGCAGGCGAAATAATTTAAGACGTTGGCAGCCGATGGAATACAGAGCCACACGATCAGCGGCAGAAAGGTTGAGAAGATGAAATACACAAACAAAGAACTTAACGTAGAAATCCTAGGAGCTAACTTCTTTGAGATTAAAGAACGCGCCAACGCGGTAGATTTAATCGCTGGTGGTAGTGTGGCGTTCAGGGTTTTTAAAAACTCAACTGTTGAGGCCTGCAACTCTTCAACTGTCAAGGCCTACGGATCTTCAACTGTCAAGGCCTACGGATCTTCAACTGTCAAGGCCTACGGATTTTCAACTGTCAAGGCCTACGGATCTTCAACTGTTGAGGCCTGCAACTCTTCAACTGTTGAGGCCTGCAACTCTTCAACTGTTGAGGCCCACGACTCTTCAACTGTCAAGGCCTACAACTCTTCAATTGTTGAGGCCCACGACTCTTCAACTGTCAAGGCCCACGACTCTTCAACTGTCAAGGCCTACAACTCTTCAATTGTTGAGGCCTGCAACTCTTCAACTGTCATGGCATTCGGCTTTTGTTGTGTTTTCGTGAAATCTGTTGGCGCAAAAATTCGAACTAAAAATCATTTTGGGGCGGTAATTAAACAGGTTTTTAAAACTACAAAAAAAACCGTCGTGTATAAAAAACTAGCCAATCAGTTAATTGCAGAACTAGAGCTAGACAAGGGCCAGGTTTTCCAAAGTGAAGCCCATGGAAAATGCAGAACGAATAGGGTAAAGGTTTTAAAAATTAAAAGCATCGATGGCAAGAAAAAGTATAAAGAAGGCATATCGCGGTACGATGGTCTGTTCGTTTATCGCGTGGGTAAAGTGGTTTCCGCACCCTACGACAAAGAAGTTTGGGAATGCTCTACGGGTATTCACTTCTTCTTAACACGCGAAGAAGCCGAACGTTATAATCGCTAGAAAGCGCGGAAAGGTTGAGATGATGAGCATTGAATTAAAAATGATATGGCGCTGTGAATGCGGATCCAGAACCGACGTGTTGACGGATGGCAACTGCGGCTGCAAATGCGGCGACCCGATATATATGGAATGGCTGAGAATGACACCGGAAACCGCGGATAAAATGGATGAACTAGAAGCCGAGCTTGCCGGGGCGAGGGCTGAGATTGAGCAGATGGCCGCAAAAATAGGTCGGTTAAGCCGTAGGATCAGCGTAGATGCTACCGATAGATTTAACGAGATTGAGTGCAAAGATTTGCTTATCGGGCAGATGCGGGAGGCGCTGAGGGCAGTAGAAAACATTGGAAGCGAATACAGCCGAATGAGCGGCAATTTAGAGTCTATAGTTTTAAGCGAGTCGCCTGAATTACAGGCCGTATTTGCCGCGCTATCGGCGGCAGAAAGGGTAACAAATGAAAGTTGAAACTTATATTGAAAAATACAACCCATGCGAGGAAAGCCAGGAGTACCTCTTGCAGTTCACGACCATGCGGGAAGCATGGAACGCCTGCAAACGAGGTGATTGGATGCTGAGCATGGCGGGGCTACTCAAGATCGACAAACGGAAGATCGTAGGCGCTGCCGGTAGGTGTGCAGCTACGGTTAAACATCTGATGACCGATGAGCGTAGCTTAGCAGCGCTAGACGCATGTGAAAAATTCATGTCGGGCGAGATTGGGGAAACCGAGCTTGGTACCGCCGCCGCCCGTGCCATCGCCGCCGCCCGTGCCGTCACTGCTGCCTGTGCTGCCTATGCTGCCGCTGCTACCGCCGCCACCTATGCCGCCGCTGTTTCCTGTGCCGCCACCTATGCCGCCGCTGCTGCCTGTGCCCATACCGCCGCTGCTGCCTGTGCCCATACCGCCGCTGCTGCTCGTGACGTCGACTATGCCGCCGATGCATATACAAAAAACAGCGAGCACACGGCAGAGATTTGCAGGGATATGCTTACAGAAGCAGTCTTCGCCGCGCTCGAAGCGGCAGAAGGGTTGAAAATATGAAATGTAGTTGTGATGACCTAGAAATAATAACGTATGTCGATGACAACACCGGAGAGAGGCTAATCTCTCATGGCGTTTGTAGGAAGTGTCTTAGAAACGTATGCCCACCACCCATCACTCTAGCGGAATATTATCGTGCGCTCAGTTACGTTTCCACTCACCCACCCGAGATGCTATATATGTATCACACGCAAATACTTTGGGAGATGATACGTAGAGAATTTACTCCAGATTACAAATGGTTTTTCCCAGAATACAGAAGGAAGGCCATGCCTTCGACGCCGGGAGGGCCTCTGTCTCTTCCTAAATCCTGCCCACCAGTGCATATATACCCAGAGCACGACGAGGCATATCTAAACGAGTGCTTAAACAACTTATTAGCAAAGGGCATCGATCTCAGAAATATGCCTTAGATAATGATTGTCGTTTATCTTGGGGTGAATCTTGAAAATATCGCTTTTGCCACAAAAGGCGTTTAATATCAACACTGCAACTATTCTACACTGCTCCTGTACTTTACCGTCAATTCTAAGATTAAAAAAATCCCACCACATTTGAAGATTTCCAGACATAGTTATTGTCGTCTCTATCGACTGGGGCAAAACATCTCTTGCATCTTCTTTGGTGACGCCGTTATTCCTGAGCCATGCGTATGTCTCTAAAGACTTACGCAGAGCTTGGGTGTATTTTTTAATGTATTCTGGGTTGGAGACTATTTTTTTAGGTATCGAAAAAGCAGCGTTTCTAACATCTACATACCTTTGAGACTTCTCTAGGTAGTCAGCATGGCCTTTCCTAAGTATCTGTCGCCCAGTAGCCCGGCTAATTCCCATAATCTTGACGCTGGCAAATCCATGTCTAAGTACAGACAAGTGTCCAGAGCTAGAAATGACGCGAGGTATGCGGCTTTCGTCACAGTCACTCAGATCATAACAAGTATTTATGGCGGGTAACACAGCGTCGGTGTTAAAAGCAAGAAGTTTTATGTGTGGATAACAAAATTTTATTTTTATTGACATTTTTTTCTCCTTTTGGTTTTTTTAGATTTTATGGGGAAGCCCCTATCCAGTTCCGGCTGACTTATCTTGTACCTGAGTAACGAGAGTGCATCCGCCTCATCGTCAGAAATTGAAATACTATCTGGAATGTTATAATGTGCTCTGGCTGCCGCAATCATTTGGAACTTCTCTGCTCTGCCCTTTCCAGTAGTTACCAGTTTTAGTCTGGTAGGGCTTACTTCCATAGGAACTGTCTTATTTGAGAAAGCACTCAGCACAGCTCCTGAGAATCTTCCTATTCTATATGCGCCCTGAATCGCACCCAAGGCTCCCCCCTCTACAACCAAGGATGCGGCTCTTGTCACATCTACTATAAATTTCTCCCCAGTAGAAATGCTTAACATGGTCACCCTCCGAAGCTCCTCAGCAGCTCTCCACCCTCTGGAAATGTCATCCAAATCGGCTGATGATTTTATTTTACCAAGTAAGATTGAGGATTGACCATCGATTTCGCACAGCGCCGCAACACCAGTACTCTGCATGGAAATGTCAAGGGCGCACACCTCGCATGAATTGCAGAATTTATACTCAGAACGCAGTTCGCATGTACTTTCGTTTTTTATGTGTAAAACTATATTTTTTATATCTTGGAGGGTATTTCCCATAACGACATCTTGTACTTTGTTGCCGGCCGTAGTGGTAATGTCCGCCCAGTTTTTGCCAAGTGCAATACTGGCAGTTAATTTATCTACTGCTAAATTTAAGATATTTTTTGGAAAATTTATGAAAATAATTTTTTTACTGTTAACGAGTCCAGAGACTAGCCTTTGATACAGCGTTTCGTTGTTATTATACTCTATTGAAATGGAGATATTCGCTTTTTGTTTGCCTTTATAAAAAAATTGGAATGCTGTATAATGCTTTTGCAATTTCTGGAGATCTGGCAATATCTCATCCCAGATTAAAATACCACAACCATGACCGACTCTCTTTGTGCACTCATTAACAAAGTAGCGGTATTCGTTGCTCCCGCATCGAATACTGTAAATGCTTTCTATTCCCGACAAACATAAGAGATCTTTCAGGAGCAGCCCTATGCTAAGAGTAGCAACCGTATCGTGCTCGTTCAGTGATGACATAGTTTTCGAAAACCCCTCCCTAGTTCTTTATGCAGTAGGATGCAAGTGGGCCTGTCCCGGCTGTCATAATAAATCGCTACAATGCTTTGAATTAAATGATGATAACACTGGTTTGCATGAAGAGGCAATCATAGAGATAATAAAAGCTAAATCTGAATTTTTAAAAAAAGTCTCCTGCCATGACCTGACTGTTGTGGGTTCTGGGGGGGATTTTTTCTTTCAGTTAGAAGATTGGCTAGCGTTAGTGCATAAAATTAAGCTTCTATGCCCCTATGTTAAGATCATTTGGTATACGGGGGCCGATTTCTCTGAAGAGGGGGGTGAGGACAAGTGCAGACTTAAGGAAATAGACGCAATTCTGTGGGGCAGACTACGTAACTCTGATGGGTTAGTGGTAAAGCAACTCTCGTTAGCCAAGGACGGCCATGCAACTATCACAGATGTAATTATTGGACAATATCGACCAGAATTTGAAGATAAAAACTTACAGGAGATAAAAAAATGTTAGATGATAGATCTTACCAAATGTTCCAGAAACACATGACTGAAGAGCCAGGTGAAATAGCTTACGATAAAAATGCCAATGCCGCTAACTTTTCTTTCAGTAACTTTGCCATGGACTACGCAGCAAAAGGTCTTGCAGACCTGACCGTAAAAATGATGTATGATAATCTTTCAGAGCACATGACTCGTGAGGAGTTAGATAAATTCTGGCGTGAAGAAGCACACATGTCCGGGCCGGCCGCCCCTAAATATTTCTATTTTCATGACATAACTAAGGGCATCATACCATATTGCTATGCCACTTCTACTGGTAGAATACTACTTGAGGGACTCCAGTATGTAGAGGATTACCCATCAGACAGGCCCAAGAGATTTGACAGCTATGTTATGCAGGTCATAGACCTAGTTCTAGAGATGGCACAAGATCATGCCGGCGCAATAGCAATCCCAGACTTGTTTGTAAACTCCGCTGAGTTTTTTAAATCTGTCGAGCATGTTAATCAAGAGAAATACCACATTGCTAATGTATACCAATCAATGATCTTTACCTTCCACAGAAAAGTGAGGCCATCAGGCCAATCTCCGTTTGTAAATGTGACTATCGCGGACGCTCCGACGCTTGATGTAGTATTCAAGCAAACGCCAGAGCAGATACTAATTATAAAAGCGCTACAGAAAGTCTTTCTTGAAGAATTCGCTAAAGGGATAAAGGGCAAGCCTTTTAGATTCCCCGTAACTACGGCCAATATAGCCCTCTCACCAACAAGAGAAATTCTAGACGAAGAGTGGCTCCATGAGATAGCCTCTTACCTAAAAACCGGTAGACTTAACATATACATCTCTAAAGATGCCAGGAAGTTCGCATCATGTTGCCGAATGTCAAATGATTTAGATTTACTTATGGACATGGCAGGCGTAGACTCTTTTGGCAATGGGGGGGTCAGAATAGGCTCTCACAGAGTCGTTACTTTAAATATCCCGAAAATAATCTCAGACGGGAAATCTTTAGAGGAGTATACAAACACCGCCATAAAAGTGCTTAAGACCCATAGAGAACTTTTAAGAAGTTTAGTGTCGCATAAGTCTGGGAAGTTTTTAAAGTTCTTTAAGAATAATTGGGAGAACCTAGATCAGAATTTTTTCTCCACTGTAGGTATTATAGGCATCTGGGAAGGGGCAATAATATCCCTAAGTAAGAAAGGTGTTCAATCGCCAAAATTAGTAGAGATAATCGAGGAAATAAAGAGCATCATGCTCATAATAAAAGATTCGGTATCATGCATGTCTAAGTGTCTAAAAATGCCAATAAACATAGAGCAGATACCTGGGGAAAGTGCTGCGGCAGAGTTAGGGCAGGAAGTGGGCCTCCAGATATTAAGCAATCAGTATATACCACTTTGGGAAGATGTTGATCTATTAGACAGAGTGAAATACGCAGGAGAGCTGGATGAATACTTTACGGGGGGTGCGATTACTCATCTGAATATAGAAAAACAACTGACGAACAAAAGCATGATTTCATTGATAAAAATGGCCGCAAAGGCAGGGATGACTCATTTCGCACCGACACATGTGTATGCTCAATGCGAGAATCAGCATAATACTATAGGAAAACACAGTGAATGCCCGATTTGCAAAGGGAAAATAGTAGATTACACGACAAGAATAATTGGGTACTTCGTCCCATTATCAAGCTGGAACAAAGTTAGAAAGACAGAATTTTGGTCAAGAAGGTTCTCAGAAGGGCCAGCATAAAAAAAACGGAAAAATACGTTATAAGGACAGTAATCTT
>DYKF01000321.1 GCA_020722745.1 Caldithrix sp. | reverse complement strand
CGAAGATCGGCCTTTTCCGGTACTGGGTTATGCTAAAAAGTGCGAAAGTCCACAGCAAAAAAATTACAGCAATAAAAGACCTTTCATATCAGGAGGTGGATTTGCGCCATGGTGCTCAACTCTTCTTTCCCAGCTTGAGCCCAAATAATAAAAACGCAGACTGTCTTCGGTTTCATTAATTATTCCCAACAGCTTGTTCTTAAGATGAGCCCATTGGGCAGGATCGATCTCACATTCAAAAATGGATTTCTGTGCCCTGATTCCATAATCCTTGCAGGCTTTGGCAACTTTGTTCAAGCGCTTTCTGCCGGCAGGAGTAACAGTTGAGACGTCATAAGTTACGAGAACCAGCATTTTACCTCCAGATAAAAGCGGGGTAAAAATCGAGTTCGCCGCGAAAATAGCGAGCCAGCAGGCGTGCCTGCGAAATATAGACTATTCCGGTTTCCATGTTTTCTTCAAAGAAGGGGTGATGGATCTCTTCGTGCTTTCTTTTCTGCCATGCAGCAAGCAAGGCCTTTCTTGTTTCATCATCCATTTCAACTTCACCACTTGGCTTAATCGTGAAACCGGAAGCGGAAACCTGCCGCATGTTCACCAGGCTCAAAACCAGCCGATCGGCAATCGGGGCACGGAATTCTTCCATCAGGTCAAGAGCAAGACTTGGTCGCCCGGGTCTTTCTGCATGAAGATAGCCAACATAGGCGTCAAGTCCTACGGCTTCAAGCGCAGAACGCATATCAAGTGCAAGAATGGAATAGGCATAAGAAAGCAAGGCATTAATACGATCCATGGGCGGCCTTCTGCTTCTGCTATGAAACCGGAAATCCGGCCCTGGCACTAAAACCATGAAATCGAAAACAGAAAAGTATTCTTCCGCCGCTGCACCTTCAATGCCTCTCAAAACGCCAATATCACTGCAATTTCTCGTGGAGTTGAGTGATATCTCCATTGCAGAAAGAGCTGATCGAATCTCATTTTCACCTGCACTGTCCGGATGGTTGCGCAAATGCCGCAACAGAACCGTGCGCTGGTTCTGAATTTTAGCGGCCACGCAGCATTTTGCAAGCATCAGAGCCCGCTCCGGATTATCGGCATCACGATACTGAGCACGTCGTAAAAGAACATTGCCCTGCACCGGGCCTTGAAGGCGGGCCAGAAATTTTCCCCGGCCATCCAGATAAGAAACGGTAATTTTTTCCTGCGCACAGAACTCTACCAGTTGGGGTGAAACGCCGATTCCGAAACCCATACAAACCAATTCACCGATCTGATGAACCGGAAACTGGCCGATCTTTTTTTTATCTTTGTGAACGGTTATGGTTTCGCCATCTTTGTGAACCCAGGCATCTTCAATGGTGACATAAAGAGTGTTGCGAAAGTGTTTCATCCGAGCAATTCCTTTCTGTAGCCTGAAATTCTTTTGTTTTCGCAGCTTCTCGGCATACAGACATCGAACAAAGAACAAACCCTGCAATGCTTGCCATACTCAGGTTCGGGCAATTTTCCGCAGGCAATTAATTCGTGAGCGAGAGAGATAAAATCATGGGTAGTCTTTCTAAGCCTGGCATCAAAAGATACTTCCAGGCGCTTACGAATCTGACCGTAAAATATTGCTCCTTCGGGTATTTTTGTGCCGGTCATTTCTTCAAGGCAAAGAGCCTGGGCACAGAGCTGAATAAGGTCGGAACTGTGATCTTTAGGCTTGCCACGCTTGAATTCAACCGGATACAACGCCCAATTTCCCTTGAGACCAAGCAAACCGATCTGGCAATCCAGGCCAGAAGTTTGAATCGCCTCTACCAGATCGGTTCGTCCATAAATGCCAAGTGTCAGACTTCTGACATAAAGCCCGGAGTATTGCCGCAAACCACGACGAAATTCCTGATAGCCCT
>DYKF01000320.1 GCA_020722745.1 Caldithrix sp. | reverse complement strand
TTATGGTGTCTGGTGCCGATGTTTTTTTATTTCGGTCTCTATCCTTCCTTGCCGTGTCCTGTTTTCTTTTCCAATCAACCAGCCGTGATGGTGTGTTTCTGTCTGATTTTTTAATATTCGTCCGGAAGCAGTATTGTTGTTGCGCCTCTGTCGGCCTCGGTGATGATCCAGATTTTCGTTCCGTTCTTGAGGTTGTATGATGACAGCAGCCTGAATCCCTGTGTTAGAGAGATTTCGTTTTCCTGCCTGTCGTGGTCATCAACGTCTCCCCAGTCTCCCGAAAGGTGTTTTTCGATGAAGGGGGCAGGTATATCTCCGGCTTTTCTGATGGCCTCGAGAGCTCCGGGTGTCGCGACTATGGTTCCGGGGTTGAACTTTGGCTGGGGAGGCATGAAGTGCTTTGCCTCCTGTCTTTCTCTTGTGAATCCTGCTGGTGCTATCATTTTAGCCCCCTTTGATTGTTGTCTCTATGGTGTCGGGGTGGGCTGGTATTTTATTGCTTCTCCGCTTTCGTCGAAGAGGAATCCTTCTTCTTTGTGGAATTCCGGATTGAGAATCTTGAGCGTATCTTCTGGGACTCCGTTGGAGGAGAAGAATATTTTGAGGGTTCTTTTTGCGTCTTTGACGGCCTCGGTTTCGGAGCTATAGTTTTCTCTGTTGAAGGCGAGGTTGTGGATGGCCCCGAATCTTCCGGGGTGATCTTTGGAGGATGTTGTTATAGCTTTATAGCGAGCTATATTACTATAAAGCTATATACGGGGGATTATAGGGCGACTTCTGCGAGTGTGACCAGTTCCGGAGCCAGTCCTTCTTGGTAGTTTTTTCTGTCATGGTTATTCCTCCTTCATGGCTGTTTCGATGGCCTTGAGGATTTTGAGTTGCTTCGGTATATCAAGATTGTCGAAGAACTCATCGTATAAGCTGTCGGCGATTTCGACATCGAGGAGGATAGTTTCGTGGCCGTGCAGTTCGATGGCGGTCGCGAAACTGTCAAGCTGGTCGTCGATGGTCTCCAGTTTTACTGGATCGTCGAACTCCAGTCTTTTGCCGTCGGCCTTCCGGAGGAAATCGTTCACGGCGCTTGCTATGGCCTTGGTCAATTCATCGTGCTTCGCCTTGAGTGTTTCAAATACGCTTTTCATGGTCTGTTCTCCTATGTTTTGTTATGCCCTTATGGTGTCCGACTTCCTGTGCCTCCTTGGTTTGCTGATTTTGCTCCAGAGAGAGCAAAGATGTCCGACCTTCTGTCCGTTCAAGTGGGTTATCCTTTTCATGGTTATTCTCCCTTTTCCTATATGGTGTTAATCTGTAGTTTTTTTTAGAGTTGTCTGGTTATTTCCGAGAGATTTCCAATTTCGGTTTTACCAAAGTGCATTGCGGCCTTTATGAGATGTTTGCAATAGACGTTGTGGGATTGGAAGTCGGGACAGGTGCAGGTTAGTTTGTTGGTGTCAATCGTGTATTTCCCGCCCTTGACAGATATTGTTTTCCCGCCGGCGGTCAAGGCAAGGCTGATGTCCTCCGTCTCCGCTTTTATTACACGCTCAATAGTGATTTCCCTTGGCCCCGTGAACTTGGCGGGGGGTCTTTTCCCTTCGACGATGATGCGCCACTGGTCGGGGAATTCGTTCTTGAGGAAATCTGCGAGTTGCAGAACTGCATCCATTGCCATTTCTCCGTTTTCCTTATGGTGTCAGAGAGGGTGGATTTTTTTGGAGGAAAAATATAGAGGGTGGCAGGCGTTCAGGCGGGGGAGGGGGCTTGGGTTTCCCGTGTCTTTTTTTCTTCCAGACAAGGGTATGGATGAATCAGGCTCCGGTCTGTCGTGTTATGTAGTCAAAAAAAAAGAGCGGGATTTTACTCCCGCTCTTTCGCTACAGAAATGTTCGAGTCTGTAGC
>DYKF01000065.1 GCA_020722745.1 Caldithrix sp. | reverse complement strand
CCTGTAAAATTAACTCTATCGCGGCCTGACAAAGCGCTAAACATTGGCGTTTCCTCGTTTTCCGCATGTGCCGTGCCCAAAATTGCAACAGCTCTGCGAGAGTCTATTTAGAACTGGCGCTTTCACTTTGCGAATGCCATCATGGCAATTCTGCCAATCCTGCCAATCCTGGAACAATGTTCCATAGAGCGGCTTCCCTCGTGGCGACAAAATAAGTTCTGCCGGCTGTCTGCCACCTGCGCGCAGCGCCTACCCCGCCAAAATTTTCAAAATATGTGCATGGTAATCAGGATGAGCGGCAACCGTGCTCGTCCCTGTAACAGCATCGTTTCCCTGATAATCCGTAATTCTGCCTCCGGCACCCTCAATCACGGGAACCACCGCCATAATATCCCAGGGAGACATAATGGGGTCTACCATGATATCGGCCAAACCAGCGGCGACTAAAAAATATCCGTAGGCATCGCCCCATGTACGATAAAAAGCCGTCTGCGAGGCAAGGGAGTCAAAGCCAGAGCGCGACTGGTGCCTTCCTACGTCGTAATAATCTGTGCCGAGTAAAATGGCGCGCGACAAATTCTCCGATTTTCGCACGTGCGATATTTTTCCGTTCACAAGCGTTTCGGTTGAATTGCCTATTGCAATGTCTCCCGTAATCGGCTGGTGTATGGCGCCGAGCACTGGTTTTCCATTTTGAACGAGCGCTATGAGAGTAGCAAAAAGAGGAACGCCGCCAATAAAACTTTTTGTTCCATCGATGGGATCGAGCACCCAGACAAACTCTGCGTCTTCTCTCTCTTTTCCATACTCTTCTCCAAAAATTCCGTGTTCGGGAAACGCCTTGCGGATTCTTTCTCGCAGCAGTGTTTCTGTTTTCTGGTCTGCCTCTGTTACTGGCGATGCATCGCTTTTGTATTCTGTGCGGATATGCTTTCTATAAAGCGACTGCAAAAGCTGGCCGCTTTCTTCCGCGAGTTCCAGTATAAACCGGGCAAACTGGCTGTCATTTTTGAACATAGCCCGGGAT
Source organism: Caldithrix sp. (assembly GCA_020722745.1). GTDB lineage: Bacteria > Spirochaetota > Leptospiria > Turneriellales > Turneriellaceae > DYKF01. The sequence goes on along the minus strand of DYKF01000065.1, from coordinate 11,754 downwards.
AGATTTTTGTCTGCTGCTGTCATCTTTTTTTGCCTTGCCGCGCTGTGCTGCAAAGAAACACTTGTGCTGATGAAAATTAAAGCCGTACTTTTTGACCTCGATGGCACTCTTTTAGATACCATAGATGACATTACAGAAAGTATGAACCATGTACTCGCAGCCTCGGGCTTTCCGCAACACTCGCGCGAAACTTTTATGTACTTTGTTGGCGACGGCGAGCAAAAGCTGGTCGAAAGAGCCCTGCCCGAGGGAATGAAAGACGAAGCCAATATCGAAAAATATCTCCACGAATACCGCACCGTCTATGGCGAAAACTGCACTGTAAAAACTCGACCGTTTGACGGGATTCCGGAACTCATCCAGGAAATCAAAAAAAAGAACCGGTTGCTCACTGTTCTCTCCAACAAAAACGACCCTCTCGTCCTTAAAACCGTCGAGACATTTTTTAATCCTTCCGATTTTGCACTCATCTGGGGGAAAAAGCCTGAGTTTCCCCAAAAGCCGGATCCTGCCTCTGCCATTGCCCAGGCAAAAGAACTTGCACTTGAAACATCCGAATTCCTTTACATTGGAGACAGCGAAATTGACATGGAAACAGCCCAAAAAGCCGGCATGGTTGCCATGGGCGCTACATGGGGTTTTCGCCCTGAATCCGTACTTCGCAAACATGGTGCAGACTATATCATCCATACTCCCAAAGAGGCTCTTTCTTTATTACAATGATCGCACTACTGCGCAAAAAAATCGGAATTTCATTTAGTGGAGAGGGCTGGGGACACGCTGCCCGCGTGGTCGCTCTGTCCGAAAAACTTCTTGCCCATATAGACATAGAATTCTGGGCTCCGCAAAATCTGCAGGAGCAGCTACGCAGCGTATTTCCAGGCGTTCCCATCCACAGTCTTCCTCTCATCCGCCTCATCAAAAAAAATCACCGGGTTGATTACATGCGCACCGGACTTCACAATTTTGAAAATGCTTTTCGGGCTGGCGAATTTATTTCCAAATTATCACAAGAGCTCACGGCCCGTGGAGTACATGCCATTCTTTCTGATTACGATCCCTTTTTGCCCAAAGCAGCCAAAAAAGCCAGAATTCCCATTCTATTGCTCAACCACCAGGGTATTCTAAAACGCCATCGCAAGCTCACTGTAGAAAGTATTATGGCACAAATAGCCAATTCCATCATGATACAGGAGCACGATGAAATGATCGTTTGTTCATTTTACGATGGCGATGTAGGCCCTATTCTACGCGATGAAATTCGAAACGCAAAGCTGAGCAAAAAGAAGCACATAACCGTTTACGTAAAGGAGACCATGCGCGAAAGAGTGCTCTCCGCAATATCTCATTTTCCCGACTATGAGTTTCACATTTTTCCCGATCCAGATAAAAACTTTGTAAAATCGCTGGCTTCTGCACGCGGAGTCATTGCACCGGGCGGTCACCAGATGCTGAGCGAATGCCTGTATCTCAAAAAGCCAGTATTGTCTATCCCGGAACTTGGACAATACGAGCAAAGGCTAAACGCGACCATGCTCCAGAAATCCGGGTATGGAATCTTTGGCCACTACAATACCTTGGAAAAGGAAATTGCAGGTTTTCTTGATAGAATCGATCAATTCCCCGTTCCAGCCCGCAAAAAAGACATCCGCATATTAGACTCTGACTATACGCAGATTACGGTCGATAAAATTCTCGATTTTGTCAATCGCCACAGCTGATCAGCAGCAGAATGTTGAAGGCTTCGCTTTCTCCCTTCGGGTAGAGGCAAACCCGCAGCTTATTTTTCGTAATCGTCCAAGTCTTTGGCTACAAGCTGTGCATACATGAGGGACCCCCACCCATGAGAGCAACGTCAACACCACTATCCAAGGCTGTCGGAATTGGCAGGAAATTTCTTGCAATTGCAGATGCATGTACAAAAATCGCAACGGGGGAATAGTATGGAAAACAATGAACACAAAGAAGGCGAACCAAAAAAAGAAAGCATTCTCGACAAAATAATTGATCTGGGTGTAGGCACAGTTAAAATTATAGAAGAAAAAGGCAGTGAGCTGCTGCCAAAACTCAAAGACGAAGCACTGAAAATAGTCGATGACATTATCGAGAAAGGAAAAAAAGAACGCGAAAATCCAGAGTCCGCTCAAAAACTGTTCGACGAGGCCTCTAACAAGTTAAACGCCCTGTTAGAGAAAGCCCAAGTGAGCGCCACAGATATTGCAAAGCAAGCCAAAGAGACTATCCACACCGCTGCTGCGGGAATAGCCGAGAAAACAAAAACAGAAGAAAAAACAGACGCTCCGGCATCAGAAGAAGAGACAAAAGAATCGTAACTTTTACCCCCGGCTCTGCCGGGGATTCTATCTCAAACAGGTCCTTGTTACAGCAGACAAAAATCAATCTTCAAACGGGTTCTCCGTCTGCGAGCCCGTTTTGCCGCTCCGCCGAAAATGCTCCAGGCGCCGAATGGTTATCTCGACAAAAACGGGATCGTTGTCGATAGCGCAAACGGTGCGGCCAAGCCTCCCTCCCGCAATCAATGTCGTTCCGGAATGAGAAAGTGCGATCTCTCGAAAAGGAGACTCGGTATCGAGTCGTCCAAACGGCTCTTTTTGCATTCAGATCAGAGATATTTTTCGATTCTCTTTTTGTAGAAATCTTTGGGACCGGCTCCCACCGCTCTATCCACGAGCTGGCCATCCTTGAACAGCAACAACGTGGGAATGGAAGTAATTCCGTAGCTCTGCGCTGTGGCAGGGTTTTCGTCGACATTAATTTTAATGATGCTGATAGAATCTCCCATTTCTTTCTGCAGGTCTTCGAGAACGGGTGCCACCATGCGACAGGGTGCACACCAGGGGGCCCAAAAATCGACCATGGTAAGGCCGTTCGCTATGGCAGCGGAAAATTCAGCATCGGTTACTTCTTTTACTAATCCCATTATAATCCTCTTAAAGTAAATATTTCTGAAAGCAGTCAGTGTGAAACATGGTTTTTTTAGCAACTGCTTCAACAGATTTTGATTACAGGATACCATTTTTTTTTATGATTGTCTATAAAAATGTGGGGCCTCCGGCGGGATTTTCAGCCAGGCAAAAAATCGAAAAGCCAAACAAAACCTGCCCTATTTTTCCTTGACGCTCACTTGAACAATTCAAGGCTTACTGTTATGAGCAATACCGCAGTTATCCCCGTAGAAAATATTCCTTACAAAGTAGCCAACATTGCAGAAGCTGAATTTGGCCGCCGAGAACTTGACATAGCAGAAACAGAAATGCCGGGCCTTATGGCTCTGCGCGAAAAATACGGCAAAGAAAAACCTCTCAAAGGCGCTCGCATCGCAGGCTCCCTGCACATGACCATTCAGACAGCTGTCCTCATTGAAACTCTCAAAGATCTCGGTGCAGACGTTCGCTGGGCATCCTGCAATATTTTCTCCACGCAGGACCATGCCGCCGCAGCCATCGCTAAAACGGGAACCCCCGTATATGCTTGGAAAGGAGAAACCCTCGAAGAATACTGGTGGACAACAGAGATGGCCCTTACCTGGCCAGATGGCGAAGGCCCGGATCTGATTGTAGACGATGGCGGCGATGCCACTCTTCTCGTAACTCTCGGAGCCCGCGCAGAAAAAGATATTTCCGTCCTCGATGTGCCAAATGCTTCCCACGAAGAGCAAATTCTGTTCGCGCGCATCCGCTCATCCATCCAAAAAGATCCCACAAAATTTACGCGCATGGCAAAACGCATTAAGGGCGTCTCTGAGGAGACCACTACAGGCGTGCACCGCCTCTATCAAATGAAAGAGCGCGGAGAGCTCTTGTTCCCGGCTATCAACGTAAACGACTCCGTTACAAAATCCAAATTCGACAATATATATGGCTGCCGGGAATCTCTTGCCGATGGAATCAAACGGGCCACAGATGTCATGCTGGCAGGAAAAATTGCTCTCGTATGCGGCTTCGGCGACGTAGGAAAAGGCTCCGCTGCTTCTCTGCGGGGGTATGGTTGCCGCGTACGCATTACAGAAATTGATCCCATCTGCGCACTGCAGGCCGCCATGGAAGGCTACGAAGTGACCACCGTAGAGGAAGCCCTAGCAGATACGGATATATATGTCACAGCAACCGGTAATAAAGATATTATTACCTACGAACACATGAAGGGCATGAAGGATCACGCAATTGTCGCCAATATTGGCCATTTCGATAACGAGATCCAGGTGGAAAAACTCGAAAAATCGCCCGAGACGACGCGCCTCAATGTTAAACCGCAGGTGGACAAATATATTTTCAAAGACGGCCATGCCATTATTCTGCTTTCCGAAGGCCGACTGGTAAATCTGGGCAACGCCACTGGTCACCCTTCTTTTGTCATGAGCAATTCTTTTACCAACCAGGTGCTTGCCCAGTTGGATCTGTGGAAAAATACGTACAAAATAGACGTATATCGCCTGCCAAAGCATTTGGACGAAGAAGTTGCCCGCCTGCACCTGGCTAAACTCGGTGTAAAACTTACCACGCTCACAGAAGAACAGGCAAAATATATTGGAGTCAATGTACATGGTCCCTTCAAAAGCGACCACTACCGCTATTAAAAACAGCAGACGGCAAAACAAAGCTCAGAAAAAGTCCCAAACCAGTTGCTCTCCAGAAAGCGCAGAGAGCAATGTGGTTTACCGCTGAACAACCTCTGGGTTGCATAATAACATCTGAGGAAATGTATTGACACAGAACAGGCGCGCAAAACAGTAGCAAAGGTAATACAATGAGTCTGGAAGAAAAACTTGGAAAAATAGAAATCCCACCGATGCCGCAGGTCGTCGGAAAAATTATTCAAATCGACGAAAACAATATCGAAGTTTCTTCTACCCAGATGGAAACAATTATTGCTGTCGATCCCGCTCTATCTTTCAAAATTCTAAAAATTGCAAACTCAGCGTTTTACGCCCGATCTGCGCGGGTGGCATCTCTCAGCCAGGCTATAACTCTTTTGGGCTTCAAAACCATCAAGAGCCTTACGCTGCTCGTTTCTGCTGCGGGAATGTTTCTCAAAAAATCCGCCGCCGTAGAAATCCAGAAAGAAATCTGGATGCGCTCCGTACTTTCTGCCCTCGTGGGAAAAATGGTGGCAGAACGCACTGGAGCACGTGCCCAAAAAGACGACGTTTTTATGGGTGCACTACTCAAGAATATAGGACAGATCTATATCAATAACCATCAACCAGACGCTTATTCCGCTATATTCCGCAACTCTGCAGCGGCAACCGATTACCGCAAACTGCGCGAACTGGAACAGACGCAGTTTGGCTATACGGCAACAGAGGTCTCCGTATATATTATGAAGTACTGGAATTTTCCGGAAGAGCTCGTGAGAGTGGCGCAGAACGCAAGCTTTGACTCTGATTTTTCCGCATTGGACGATCTCTCCAAACGCGCTCTCCTCGGCGAAATTATCGTGATTCTTAAAAACTTAACGAGCAATATAGAACTGCCGGTAGATTTGATTGAATACTATACCACTCAGTTTCACGATTTTGCAGCACACCTCGAAATGAATGAAAAAGATAAAAATTATTTTCTGGGACAAATCGATACAGAAATTCGCGAAGACTCCTTCTACACATTCGTAGAAGAGCTTTTTTCCATGTGAAACTGATTGACTCTGCGGTTTTTAGAACCCAAGCACGGCGTGCGTTTCCATGAGTGCCGCAGCCTGGCTGCCCCACAGCCCGCCGGAATCCTGCTGCATGGCCTGTTCCCAGCTTGACCTTGCCTCTTCGATCAATCCCATTCGATTTAACAGCATTCCGCGCGCTACAAGCAGTCTGGCCTTTTCAGCAGCAGAAGGTGGAATACTCACAATTTCGTCGTAGGCTTTGAGAGCTTCGCGAAATCGCTCCAATCGAAGGTACAGCATGGCCACTTTTTCGAGCGCATCGACGCGATGAGGAGACTGGATGTATAGCTCAGCAAAATCCCGGTAATGCTGCAGGGCTTCTGCATGCCTGCCTTCTTTTTCCAGGGAAGCCGCAAAATGGTAAGAAAGCCGCTCCTGCTCGCTCAAAAAATTTTTGGGAGTATCTTCTGCAAAAAGGAAGCCAAGACCAAGCAGAAACAGAATTGCGACGCGCATACATTATTATCGGAAACAGTATCTGCTGATGAAAGGTTTTTTAGACGGGTTCAGTCGGAACTTTTACAGCCACGACGATCATCCCAAGCCGGTTTGCGTAGGCAAAAAACGTTTGGGGATCGCTCACAAACGTTTTCTCGGCTTCAATAGCGAGCACGTGCGCTCCAGATTCCTTCATGGCGTCCAGAGTGTTCAATCCAACGGTTGGAATATCGAAGCGAGTATCCTGCATCGGTTTTTCACATTTACAGACGACTGCCCCTTTGCCTTTGGCAAGCGCACCACCGCGACGTATGCAGGCATCTGTTCCTTCTATGGCTTCTACCGCCAAAACACTTTTTCGGCGCACCACTACGGTTTGCCCTATATCGAGACGGCCAATTTGACTGGCATAATACATGCCAAACTGAATGTCTTCTTTATCTTCCTTTCCGGGCTTCTTTCGCGAATATATTCCTTCTCCCACGAGATTCTCTTTTAAATATGTCCCCTGAGGCAAAACCTCCATGCCGAGTTTTTCAAATTCACGCAGCATGGTATAAAAGAAGGAATCATCGTTGCGGGCTTTCATGGAAGCAAGCATGGAAACTGCTTTGAGATCGGGCCGAAAATCGCTGAAAATATGCTCCTTGCTGACCTTGCCAATCAGAATGAGGTGTGTAATATTATCTTTTTTTAGTGTTTTAAGAAACTCGCCAAAACGCAGCAGGACTACGCTCTTCACTCTGTCGCCAAATTCGGTGTAGTCTTCCAGTTTTGCAATCTCCTCTGCGACAGTATAAACAAACAAGTCAATTCCCTGTGCTCTCGCTTCCCTTGCCGAGTGCAATGGCAGGCTTCCTGCTCCGGCTACAATTCCGAGTCGCATTGATTTATTCATGCGCCAGATTTCTTCTAAAAGCTTACAGGACAAGCTTTTACATTTTATGTATGACAGAAAGGTTTCAGAAGGCTAATTCATCGCAGGAATAAGGATGCGAACAGAGGCACCATGGCTGTGTTCCAGATTCTGCATGGTAATGCGTCCTTTCATGGAATTTTCTATGATCATTTTACACATGTACAAACCAATACCGGTACCCTTGGTTTTGGTCGTAAAGAAGGGGTCAAATACATTCTTGATAATATCCGAAGGAACGCCCGGGCCGTCATCCTCAATTAATACCTCTACCCATTCCTCGTCGCGGGAAAGAGAGATGGAAATGGTCCCCGCAACGGGGTTGTCCCGCGTTCCCTGCATCAAGATAGCATCCCGCGAATTGGAAATAATATTCATGAGAGCATGCTGAAATTCATTGGGAAAACCGCGAACGGCAAACAGATGCTCCTGCTCGTTGCCCATTTTTACTTTAAGATCAATATTGTTGTTTCGCAGTTGAGGCAGCATGAGAGTAATCACATGGCGAACCGCCCCTAAAGCGTTAAAATCGACGGGTTCTCTTGCCGGGCGAAAAAAATTGCGGAAATCGTCAATGGTGTCAGACATGTGCGTTATTTGCTTCATGGTTCGCACTTCCATTCGATGTACTTCTTCCGGTGTAATCGTCTCCCCGCTCATGACGCGCTCGGTAAACCCTTGAATAATGAGAGCAAGGGCATTTAACGGCTGACGCCACTGGTGGGCAATCGCTCCAATCATTTCTCCCATGGCTGCCATTTTGGATTGCTGCAACAGCATGTGCTGCTGGTCCAGTCGAAGTTTTGTCTCGTGCTGCACGCGTCGTTCCAGCTTTTCGTTTAAAGATTTCAGTTCTTCTTCGTTGCGCTTTTGGCGAGTAATATCATAGGAGATAACCTGAACGGCTGTAATGCTTCCATCGGGACCGCGCACGGGTTCAATAGAGGATAGATAAAACCGAATGGAGCCATCTACATCAATGCGGTCTTCTACCATAAATCCATTACCCGATTCCATCACGATAGAATTGCGCTGTTTGTAAATTTCGGCCAGATCGTGCGGATAAATAGATTCAATGGAGCGACCAATCAGATTTTTCTGTTCTTCGCCCAGGCGCATGGCGGCAATTTTATTAGTTAAAATGACACGGTTGTTTTTATCGTAATGTACAATCGGATTTTCGGAGTGATCAATCAAAAAGCGATATTTTTCTTCGCTGGTTCGCAGAGCCTGCTCTACTCTCTTGAGTTCGCTGATATCAAAGGCCGTAACGACAAAGTGATAACTGCTGGAATTTACGCGAACGGGCTTAATATTGGTGTCGACCCAGATTTCCTGACCCGTTATTTTGCGCAGCTTTATCTGAAAGCGTTGCGGAATTCCCCGCTGGCGGATCATGGTTTCTATCCGCGAGCGCACCATTTCCACAAATTCTGCATGCACAAAATCGAGAATATTTTTGCTGCAAACCGAAAAATCGCGGCAGCCAATTAAATCGAGCGCTGCATTGTTTGCATAACGCATCTTCATGTAACGAACGATAACAATCGCTGCTGCCGTGTTTTCTACGGCCATGATGGGACTTTGCATTGAAGAAGCTGAATTTGTCATTGTTTCGCCTGTGCCACAGCGACACCAGTTCGCACCAGACGGGACAAGCAAGCAATTCCTTTTTTAGAGCTTACTTATGAAATCTAAAAATTATACAAATACAGAAAAATAATCCGATAGAATAGACATGCAAGGCCTCAACAGATTAGTACAGGATATGGTTAGACAGAAAAAACTCTCTCCAGTTAAACAGAGAGAACTTACAGCATTGCGGGAATTCATAGACCGCATTTCCGGTCAATGGTTTACACCGGCAGAAGAAGTAGAGAGACTGGAAAAAAGATTCGGAGTACAGCCAGACATCATCACGTGGGGCGATTATTACCAGGTTCACCTTGCGGCTGCGAACTGGGAAAAAAGCGATATTGAATTCATTGAAATTCTTCAGGGATTCCATTTTGACGTTCTGCAGGCCATCTGGATGATTGCTCCCCTTTCGGGAAGCGAAGTAGCAGAATTGCGTTTCGCCAAAGTGGCTGCCGAAATAAAGCCCCGCGAAGAAATGACGCCAGCCGACGAAGAAGCCATTTATCTTGGAAATCTCGTCCATTTGTTTGAAGACATGAGGCTAAAGGCAGAAAATATGACTGCGCAGGATGATCAGTTCTTCCGGTCTTTTCTCTCCGAAAAAGCCGTCTCCTGAACCGGAAAATCTTCTTGTCTCGGCCCCCCGGCGGTTACGACTGGTTTATGCGCATAGCCGCCCACGCAATTTTATTTTCACTTGCCACGGCTTCCTTCGCGGTGTCCGATTATTCCCTTACGGATCCGCAGGGAATGGCCATTCACTCTCCCGATTTTGAATATCTTCCCGGTGGAAGCCATAGCGGGGCTGCCCTTGAAATGTGGCTTACGCCAGTCGTTCTCGGAAATCCAGATATTGCGGGCTTTGCAGCGCACGAAAGACAATACGACTCTGCTCACGGTGAATCGGTTTTCTGGCTGCGACACTATATTGGCCAGTCTGATATCACGCATCCGGCTGTTTCGGGAGAACCACTCCTCACGCTTCCGCGCGGTTTTATATCTTCCCTGTATTACAAAAGCAATTTTAATGATCTTAAGAGAGTAGAAATTTCTCCGGTAATCAGCGGGCAGGCAACGCCCTTCGTTGAAATTGCTTCCCCGCTTACCGTGGGAGGGCCTTCGCTGATCCCTGCAAATATTATGGATCGAGAGCCTTCTCAAAACTGGGGAGCTCCCAATTCTACGCGGGCATTTCTGTTTCCATCGGCAGAATTGCGCGCCCTGTTCCAGAGCGGAAACTGGCTCTGGGGATACGAAACTTCCTTTTTAAGTCGGCAGTTTATTCGGCCCTCCCTGAGCGAAGAACTCTCTGCAAAAACCAGCGTGGCTGGAAGTCAAAGGTTCAACGACGGCAATCTTCTGCTTGCTGCCGAGCATGTAAGGCGCAACAGTTTTGGGGCCGAGAATGCCCTCGATATGGCTAACACGCTTCGCCTCGACAGCGCCTCTCTGCTGGCCGCGTATTCTGAAAGCCAGTTTTCCGCATCAGGCGGCTTTGCGATGGAAAAGGCAGACGGACTAACCAATACGCAACGCGACTTTTCCGATGCTGCAAATCAGGGTCCCTATGTAGCTCCCTATGCCAGAGAAAGCTGGTTTGCAGGAATTCACTATAATCACTTTATGGGAGCGTTCCAGTGTGCACAACCGGTTCGCCATGAAGGATACGTGGAACACGGCAAAAAAGTTTTGCAGAGGCAGACTCTGTATGGATCTGCCGTGAGCGCACAGGAAACATCAGATTCCACGTATGCCTCTCTGCTGCTGCGCTATTCTCCCGAATGTACCGGAAAGTGGAATTTAGGCTGGGCATATGTCAGTGCGAAGGCCGGGGTTCTGGCAGAAGCACTGAACAGTGGTGAAACATTTTGGAGGGCTTCACCGGGCCTTTCCCTGCAGGCCCGCATTGCCGCTGGCAGCAATCGCAGCGTGGAGCTTTATGCGTCGCATGCCGGCATTCCCATACAACCGGGATTTGCGGCTCTGTTTGCAGACAGTTCCGGGCAAACCGTACGTTCCTCCTGGACAGATACGAATACAAACGGCAGCATTGATTCCGCAGAAACCGGCGCAGATCTGTACCAGTTTGGAGGTGGCGTTACCAGCTTGGACTCCACCTTGAAAGGCGCAGAACGAGAAGAGGTCACCATAGCCTTTATTCGCGAGTTCGATTCTTTTTTCTGGAATACAAATCTTACGGGAAAATATTTCCGTAATCTGTATCTGCTCGATTACAACTTTGAAGACAGTTACCAGAAGACGACGGCCACGGTGGGACAAACCGAAACCAGTGCCTATGCCCGCACAGACGACCGCATTGGAAATGAAACCTATCTGCTGACAAACAGCAACAAGGACGCCTTTTATCTGCACCTTGAAATTCAGAGCGTCCGCAAATTGATCAACCTATGGTTTATCAATTTTTCTATCGCACACTATGTCATGGTTGCCACACCACCACCGGGCAATGGAATGTGGTACAATGATCCCGGAGGCATTGACTATGCGTCGGCAGATAAAAATGGACAAAGCCATACCTGGGCGCGAACCAATTACGATAGAGGCTATGTCTCCAACCTTTTGTTTGGGCGCATTACGGAAAGCTGGATCTGGACCAACGCGATTCGATACAGAGACGGCGAGCCATACGGGCCGGCCATGCTCATAGACGGTCTGCCACAAGGCGTAGTCGTTGCGCATACGGAAGACAGAGCCCAGCCGCTGATGGGAATGGGCCGCCATACGTTTGCCCTCACGTGGGACATGCGCCTCGCCTGGCGCAACGCAACGACGACTGCGGGAATCGATATGTACAATCTGCTCAATTCCCAAACGGAGAGCTGGGAACAGACTCTGGAAGGAAGCTCCCTCCGCGATCCAATGGAGGCCATTGGCCTGCGCACCATTCGCCTGTGGGCACGCTATTCGCTGTAAGAATTGCGGGGAACCTCATAGGCCGTGGACTGCTCACGCCCCCGATGTCCTGCGTAATGCCCTACCCCTTTCGACAAGCTCAAGGTAAACAGCGCAGGGCGTTTCTGCGTGTAAAATTATTGTTAAAAGGGCTGCCGATCTATTGTTCG
>DYKF01000319.1 GCA_020722745.1 Caldithrix sp. | reverse complement strand
AGTGTCAATCAACCACTTTTGGTTTTCGTGGGCGGCGTTCAGACCTGAAACAAGAATTTATCAGCCATAATCACTTACCAGATGAAATTACCGTTCGAAAATGTATCATCTCAATAAATCGTGGGAAGAGCAGTAAATATTGAATACACCCCGGAACAAAGATAAACGGGTAAACTAACGCCAGCATGTTTGAAGACATCGAACTCAACGCAATCCAGGAAGAGAACGCTCGCGAATTGGTGAAGCGGCTATTGAATATGGTGGAGCAACTAAGCCGCGAGGTGCGAGAATTGCGGGTGGAGAATCAACGCTTGCGTGATGAAAACAACCGGTTAAAGGGAGAACAAGGGAAGCCGGATATCAAAGGGAATAAACCACAGCCATCGCCAAAGGCAGATCACTCATCAGAGACGGAGCGGAACAAAAAACGAGTGAGGCATACGAAGAGCAAGAAAGTCGAAGTGCGGATTGATCGGGAAGAAGTCCTGAAAGTAGAAGCGAAGCAGTTACCAGCGGATGCGGAATACAAAGGATACGAAACGGTCGTGGTGCAGGATATTCAGATCAAGACAGATAATGTGCTGTTTTATAAAGAGAAATACTACTCGGCGTCGAGGCACAAGACGTATCTGGCGCAACTGCCACCTGGCTATGACGGACAGTTTGGACCGGGTATCAAGAGTTTGATTCTGACCCTATATTTTGGGGTGGGGACAAGTGAGCCAAAAATCAGGGAGTTTCTGGTAAATGTGGGGGTACAGATCTCAAGCGGGGAAGTGTCCAACCTGCTGATTCAAAAGCAGGAGGATTTCCACGCGGAGAGTGAAGCGGTATACGAGGCGGGACTGCGTAGCAGCGTTTGGCAGCAAAGCGACCACACGGAAACGCGGAAGAATGGACAAAGGCAACACTGCCAAGTGGTATGCAACCCAGTGTATACCTCGTATCATACGCGTCCAAAAGCAGACCGCTTGACCGCCTTAGATGTGCTGCGGCAGGGGCGAAAGCGAATCTTCCTGCTGAACGAGGAAGCCTTTGGATACCTGGAGAACGTAGCGCTCTCGAATGCAGCCCGCGAGGTTCTGCCGAAGTGGCGGAGTGACACAGTCTGGGAGGAGGCAGCCTTTTTGAAAAGACTGGATCAGGCTTTGCCGAATTTGAATGTTCAGCAACGCACGGCAATCCTGGGTGCGGCAGCAGTCGCGGCGTATCATGCGGAAAAAGGCGTTCCAATTGTGGATACGCTGGTCTGCGATGACGCTTCCGTATTTCACTGGTTGACGCGCGCCATCATGCTGTGTTGGGTCCACGATGGACGGGCATACACAAAATTGGAACCGGTCGTTGCTCTCCATCGCCAACAACTGGAAGAATTTCGCAAACGTTATTGGGAGTATTACGATCAGTTGCTGGCTTACCGCAAAAAGCCCACCGCGAAAGAACGCAAGCGGTTGGAAAGCCAGTTTGATATCCTATTTGCAACCGAGACAGGTTATCAAGATTTAGATCAGCGAATTACAAAGACCCGCACCAGGAAGACTTCGCTGCTACAGGTACTTCAACACCCAGAACTGCCTCTGCATAACAATGCTTCTGAACTGGCGGTTCGACAGCGCGTGAGAAAGCGGGATGTGAGTTTCGGTCCGCGTACCCAACTGGGTTTACAAGCCTGGGATACTTTCATGACTCTGGCTGACACGGCTAGGAAATTGGGCATCAGTTTCTATGCCTATATTCACGATCGTGTTGCCGAAACAAAACAGATCCCGCCCATGTCCCTTTTGGTTACAAAGCGCGCTCGTGAACTCAACCTCAGCGGCTCGTGGGGTTGAGAGACTCTCCCCCGAATTTTTGAGAAGTTGCCATGAAAATACATTTTCACCACCGAGCATGAAAATATGCT
>DYKF01000064.1 GCA_020722745.1 Caldithrix sp. | reverse complement strand
TATATATTGCATCTTATAGATATAATGTGTTTGAAAATGCGATTGTTTGATTTTTTTTGAAATTTTTTATAACTGGTAGCCAAAAACTACTTTTATTAAGCCTATAGATTGCACGGGAGCGAACTCGATCGCTGCTATTTAAAAGGGAACCTCTAAAAATTAATTTTTTACGCTTTATTCGCGCACTGCATAAAGAGATAAATTTAAAATTTTGAATAATTAGAGATTCCCTAAAGACTTTTCAGACAAAAAGAAAGCTGATCGAAATTGGGGTTTAATAAGAGCGACAATGCTCAACCCACAAAGAGATTCCAATAGAGCGGTAGCCTTTACGGCAATTCGTTATTTCTTTCCGGCAGTCACCCAGCTTCTCACTCTACTTATCATGACGGGCTCAGCGTAAACTGCAAGGATTTGTATACGGAAGTTAATCGTTCCAGCAACGCATGGAGGGGGAGGCCCATCACGTTAAAAAAATCACCCTCTATGCGACGAATAAAGCGGGCTCCAAATGCTTCCTGTATTCCATAGGCTCCCGCCTTATCAAACGGGCTGCCCGTTTCTATGTAAGCGGCAATATCGTTTTCACTCAGGTGGCCAAAATAGACCAGGCTTTCTTCCAAAAAAGAAATTCTAAAAGATGAATGTACCACCGCAACGCCTGTTAATACGCTGTGCCTGTTGCCACTCAGGATTCTCAACATTCTCTGGGCGTCCGCTCTGTCTGTCGGCTTTCCGAGAAGCACACCCTCTGCAACCACCCCTGTATCTGCCGCTATGACGAGTGAATCCGGATGCATGGAGAAAATTTTCTGCGCTTTTGCCAGTGCTGTTTGAAGCACGGTTTCCCCGGGATGCCGCGAGAGAAACAGAGACTCATCGAGATCTGCCGGTACAACGCGATAGGGCAGAGAAAGATAATCGAGGATTTCACGACGGCGCGGCGACTGGCTTGCGAGAAGAATATTCTCGCTGCGGAGCATATCAAGAAGGGCTGACTGGTCCATTATTCACCCAGAATCGTAATGACTATTTTTCGACTGCCGCCATGGTTTCTGTGCTCGCCCAGATAAATTCCCTGCCATGTTCCAAGTTGCAATTTTCCGTTTTCTATGGGAACACTTACAGAGGAACCAAGCAGCGAGGCTTTAATATGGGCCGGCATATCGTCTCGGCCTTCCATGTTATGGAGATAAAGAGACAAATCTTCTGAAACGTTTCGCGTAAAGTGAGATTCAAAATCTGCCCTCACGGAAGGATCTGCGTTTTCGTTGATTGTGAGACTTGCACTCGTATGCTGAATAAAAACATGGCAAATACCCTGTCGGATTCCCGACTCCCGGACTTCTGCCTCTACTATGTCTGTAATAATGTGAAATCCACGGGGATATGCCCGCAGCACTTTATGGCTTGTTTTTACCACGCGCACTTTCCACCTTTTTTTTGTAATCCAGTGCTATCTGTTCTGCTTTGGAAAATTCGCCCTTAGACATATACACGAGGGAGAGTTGCAGCGGAACGATAGAAAAACTTTCTGCGGCTTCCTGTTCCAGAGCGTCCTCGTATTCCTTTTCGAGAACTTCCAGACTGCCTTTTGAGCTGAGAATATCCGCAACCGCTTCTTCAAACGTTGGCGGTTTTTTAAGGTTGGGATGCTTTTCCAGCATCAGTTGCAGATATCGCTGGTAATGCAGAGCTGCTTGGTCTGGTTTATTCAGTTTAACATAAATATGCGCCAGGGTTTCATGAACTTTGGGATTTGTCTCGTTGTATTTTTCCAGGTGGAGAAATTTTTCCATAGCATCTTCCATTCTCCCGCCATTGTAGTCTTCGGCTGCGAGATGGGTGAGTGCCTTATATTCTTCAAAACTGTTGATGGGTGCAAGATCCATAGGCGATTCTGTTACACGGTCATGTACAATCAAGAGATTCTTTGTATGAGCAGGCAGTGCAGATTATTTAATATTTTATTTAATAATAGTACGCGATCTCCGATAATAGGCAGAGGTGTCCTCTGAGGAAATGGAACCAGCAGTCAAAACTGTCGATATATTTCAGAGAACGCAAAGAAAAAATATTCAGGTGAAACTATGAGCCCAAGAAACAGAATTATCTTCCTATATATCGGAGCCTTCCTGATGCCGCCGCTTGCATGGCTTGGCCTTGGCTGGTACGGCAATATCTGGAATCTCCGGGAACTCTTGGCCATTATTTCCGCACCCTTCATCTGGATTTACGTTTTCTCTTATGTTTCCCTTGCCACATTTTTACTTTTGCGGGAGCTCAATAGTTCGGACAATTGGATAAAGGACCACAACCCCGACGGGCTAAAAAAAGCATTGAAGTCTTTGCGCAACCTGCCCATGCTTTTTTCTGCAAACATTATTCTCTACATATTAATTGGCCCCAAAATTGTCCTTTACGGACAGACTTTTTTAACGCCCGCAGAATTCTGGCTGGCCGAAGCCACCGGGCTCCCGATTATTTTTCTCTTTGCCGCTCCTTTTTTCATTGGCTACTTAAAGTCCATCGAAGAGTACTCCCGCGAAATTCCGCTTTCTTCGGATGTTCCCTTTATGAACCTGCGGATGAAAATGCTCTTAACGCTGGGATATACTATTCTTGGCGTCATAATTTTGTTTGGTTTGTTTAATATTTCGGTCATGTATGCGTATAAGGCAAAAACAGGCGAAGAGCTTTTTAAGGTGATTCTCGAAAAAGATACCGTCGCCGGATTAATTTCCCTATCCATCATTGCCATAAACGTTCTGATGCTGATTTCATCCGTTTCTAAACCGATTTCCAAAGTAGAGGCCGGATTAAACGACATGCTCCGCAATATTGACCAAGGAGAGGCGGACCTGTCCTTTGATATTCGCGTAGACAGTCGCGACGAAATTGGATCCTTTACGCGCAAGCTCAATGAAATGGTTTTGAGCCTTCGCAAACTCATTAATATTATCAAAGCAAATGCATATCATCTTTCGCGTGCTTCGCAGGAGCTGACAAAAGTTTCTGCGCAGGTAACCACGGGGTCCGAAAAATCAGCGACAGACGCAGGACAAGTTGCCTCTGCTTCTGAACAGTTAAGCGTAAACATGAACACAATGGCTTCTACAACGGAAGAAATGAGCGTAAATATCTCTTCCGTTGCCTCTGCTGCTGACCAGATCTCCCAAAACATGAACAGCATTACCAAAACCGTAGACAGCCTGGCTTCTTCCATGGATTCCATTCTCCAAAATTCCGAGGCTTCCTCGGAGGTTTCGAGTACGGCCAAAGATATGGCCCAAAAAGCGACCTACAGAATGAGCTCACTTGGTGAAGCCGCTAACGAGATTGGAGAAGTGACCACCGTAATTAAAGGCATCGCCGAAAAGACAAATCTTCTTGCACTCAATGCCACCATTGAAGCGGCTTCCGCCGGAGACGCAGGAAAAGGCTTTGCCGTTGTGGCGATTGAAATTAAGGAGCTGGCAAACCAGAGCGCAAAGGCCGCAGAGGATATTGCGCGCAGAATTACAGAAGTCCAGAACTCCACATCAGAAGCCGTTAAAGCCATTAACGATGTAGCCGAGATTATCAACCAGATCAATCATTCAACGGCCACCATTAACAGTTCTGTAACAGAGCAGACCAAGGCAATGGAAAACATCAGCATTAACATTAATGAGACAAATCGCGGTATCCAGAATATTGCAAAATCTGTCCAGGAACTTACGGTTGGATCCAGCGATCTTTCGCGAAATGCAGGGGAGGCGGCCAAAGGTACAGAGACTATTGCCCGCAATATTCTTACGGTGAATTCTTCCATTGCTGAAAACTCTGATTCCGCGAAAAAAGTGGACAGAGCAGCCAGACAGTTGCTCAACATTTCCGAAGAATTAAACAGCCAGGTGAGCAAGTTTATTGTGAAGAGCCAGGTGAACTTGAAAGAGTTATCTGTTCTCTTTGAAAAAATAATCGCAGACCATGTAGCCAGGGGCGAAAGTATAGACAGAATGCTCGATGGTGGCCCGCTTGCCGAACCCGTAAAAGAAGCCGAATGCGCTCTGGGCCAATGGCTTATGCATGAAGGTGTTCAAAACTGGGGTCACCTTGAAGAGTTCCGCAGCATTCTGCCTGTACACGAAAAGATCCACTCTCTATTGTACGACATCCGTACCGCCTACGACGCCGGAAAATACGACGCAGCTCACGAAATGAACAGTGAATGGAAACGCACTTCCGATGAATTAAAATCCAGGCTGTACGATCTGCGCCAGCTGATACAAAACTCACGGAAGATATGAGAGGACGCCATGCTATTTCCCGGAAGAACAAAACAAAAAGCTCTCGAAAAGACCCTGCAGGAAAAACTGGACGGGGAACTCAACAAACTCTCCCGCTCGCTGAGTGATACAGAAAAGGATATCCTGCGGCAGAACGATGCAGAAGGGAAACTGCATCTACTCGTCTCTCTCGTAAAAGAGAACAGCTGCAGTGAACATGAAAGCCAGCTTGTATCGGATCTCAAGAAAACTGCCTCGCGCGAAGATATTCCTTATCTGTTTCACGCTCAAGATGCGCAGAAAAAGTTAAACACAATTTATGACATTACATCTTTTACAAGCACTATGCGGGAAGTGTACCGCCGCGATATAGAAAACTGGAAATATCTTGCCGAAAGCATTCCGGCTGCAATGGCAATCATTAACGCAGAAGACCGAATCATATTTCACAACGAACATCTTGGCATAATGACCGGCTATTCCAAAGAAGAAATATTTGCCGCAACAGATCTCGCCGCATTCTTCTGGCATCGCGACAGAACCCGCTCTCCACTGTGGAGATTTATTGACCGCTATATCCACGACTACAAAAAATCTGGCACAGAAGAAACGCTGGTGATGACAAAAGCGGGCAATGAAATTCCCGTAACTGCGTACATAATTCCATACTACAATGCCAATGGACAGAACGTGCACACATACCTGATTCTGCAAAGCCGCCTTGAAGAAATGCAGCGTCGCTCTGAATATCTTGCTTACCAGGCAAGGCCCATTATTGCAGCGCTGGAAAGTATTTCTCAAAAAAATATTTCCATTCCTCTGCAGTTAGAACACGGCAATGAGCTCCAGTCTTTGCAGCCGGCCATTAACAAAATTATTGAGAACCTGAAAACTCTGGTTCTATCGATTGAAAACTCCACAGATTCTGCAAGTTCCGTAAGCGGTGGAATAAAAGGAAATCTTGACCAGATCAACTCGTGGCACAGCAATACATTCGTTAAACGCCAGGAAGGGCTGCAAAAAATATCTGAAAGCCTGCAAAGCTCTACGGAAAAAATTCAACAGATAATTGCGCTGATCCAGAATATTGCAGACCAGACAAATCTTCTCTCTCTGAACGCATCTATTGTGGCAAACAAGGCCGGGATTCATGGGCGTGGATTTTCTGTTGTAGCGGCTGAGGTTCGCCAGCTTGCAACAAAGTCTTATAATGCCTCTAATGAAATTGCCGGCATCATCAACAAAATTAATGATAATATTCAGGCCATTGCGCAGCATACTTCCTCCACTACCGAAGAATCTAAAATGCTTTCGGTTCATCTGGAGAACATTTCCAGAGATTTTATTGGAATTGAATACTCTCTCGGTCGTCTCCAGAAAAACATAGAAGGATTCAGGAAGTAGTATGTCTGATTTTGACCAGGAGATGATTTCGGACTTTGTTGAGGAGTCCAAAGAACTGCTCGAAAGCATTGTGGAGGATTTTCTACAACTGGAGAAAACCCCGGACGATACCAATCTGGTCAACAAGCTGTTTCGCGCAGTTCACACCATCAAGGGCACTTCTGGCTTTTTAGGCCTTACCTCTATAGGCACGCTCGCCCATGCCATGGAAACCTTGATGTCCAAAATTCGGGACGGAAAGATTCTTCCTGAAAACGCCCATATTAATGTACTGCTGGCTTCTTCGGATCTGCTCAGCAAAATGATCCACGACGTTCATTCTTCTAACAGTGTAGACATATCCTCACAGACAGCGTTGCTCCAGACGCTCATAGATGGAAAGAGTGTTGCTGCGCCAGAAACTTCTCCCGCCGTGCAGGAAGTTCCAGAGCCACAAATGACCCCCAATACAGCTGCAGAAATTTCAATGCCCGCGAGTAGACAGGAAAGCAGTGACGCCATAGATCCGGAAATATTAACCGGGTTTGTGTTTGAGGCGCGCAAATACCTCAACAATCTTGATGAACTGCTGAGCAGCTTGGCCGACCATCCTGAAAAAGCGGAAAGTTCGGTTTTACAGAATATATTTCGTGCGGTGAGTGCTATTGAAGGGACAGCCCGATTCATTGGATTAAAGAATATTTCCATGCTGGCAGGCGACATGGCCGCCTTTTTTGAAAACCAGTTGAAAGCCGGATCCGCAGTTAGTGCAAACGAAATGGACTCCATGCTTACGGTTAAAGACCGGCTGGAATCTTTGATCGATGACATTGAACACAGCGACGACATTGACGTTTCGGATTTACACCAGAAACTTCAATGGGTGGCTGGCCCGGCAGAACCTGTACCGACGACCGCAAAAAATATCCCCGCGCCACCCTCTGGCGCTCCTAGCCTGCAAGCTGCAAACCCTGCGCGGGTAGCGCTCCCCGCCAGGCCCGACCCAAACTCGAAACCGCCTCAAAAAAGCGCCATGCCTAAAGCGCCAGAAAAAGAAGAAATTGCGTCCGAAACAATTCGGATCAATGTAGGACTTATTGATCAACTGATGCGCCTGGCGGGGGAACTCGTTCTAATCCGCAACCAGTTGCTGATTACCCTGAGCGAAGCAGCCGGCGGCAAGAGGGAAGTGGTGCAGCGCCTGGACTCTGTAACATCGGAGCTCCAGGAGGCCATCATGAAAACGCGCCTGCAGCCCGTTGGCACTATTTTCAATAAAATTCCGCGCATTATTCGCGACCTCGCACAATCGCTCGGAAAAGATATTCGCGTGCAGATTGTTGGTGCGGAAGTAGAGCTCGACAAAAATATTCTGGAGCTGCTGGCCGGCCCCATGATTCATCTCGTTCGCAATTCTGCTGACCACGGAATTGAAACACCCGAAGAGCGCACTGCCTCCGGTAAAGCTCCTCAGGGAAGTCTGGAAGTGCAGGCATACCACGAGGGCGGCCTGATTCATATTTTAATTCGAGACGACGGAAAGGGGATAGATACCGATAAAGTCGCAAAGAAAGCTATATTAAGCGGCATAAGAAATCCTGTAGAAATCAGCAGCATGAGTGAAAACGAAATCATGAATCTAATCATGATACCAGGATTTTCCACTGCCGAGCAGGTTACTGACGTATCCGGGCGCGGCGTTGGCATGGATGTAGTTAAATCGAGCATTGAAAAGCTGAACGGATCTATTGACATTACCTCCCAGCCGGGAAAGGGTACCACCTTTTTGATGAAGCTGCCGCTCACGCTGGCCATTATTCCAAGCCTCATTATTTCTTCTCAGGGCCGCCGCTTTGCCATTCCTCAGGTAAATCTCGATGAACTTTTTTCCATTAACGCCCAGAGCGACGGCCCCCACATTGAGCGTGCCGGCGATCAGGAAGTATTTCGTCTGCGGGATTCTCTTCTTCCCATGGTTCGCTTTAATGAAGTTTTGTCTCACCCTGGAAGATTTAACAGAAACGATAAACATCATCTCATCCAGAAATATCATGGTGGAGGGACCAGAGAAGCGACCAATACTAATTTTGCCGTACTGATTGCCGGCAACCGCCGTTTTGGCCTGATTATTGACGAAGTTATTGGCACGGAAGAAATTGTCGTTAAACCCATGCACCCGGCCATTAAAAAAATACGCATCTATTCCGGGGCCACCATTCTTGGCGATGGCTCCGTTGCCATGATTCTCGATGCCGAAGGAATTGGAAACCATGCCGCTATCGATTTTAACGCTGGCCTGGAGGATACAGCCAACCTGCTTCGATTTGCCAAAACCGGAGAAGAAAACATGGAATCTGTTCTATTGTTTCGCAATGGCCCCAGTGAGCAGTTTGCCGTTTCTCTGCATATGGTTCAGAGAATACAGCAAATCCATTTACCGGATATCGAAAAGGTTGGCAGCCAGGAATTTGCCAATATTGACAACAAAAGTTTCCGCATACTTCGCCTTGAATCCCTGATGAATGTTTCAGCGTTTTCGAATACAGGAAATGCCTTCCTGCTGTTATTTAAGCATGTTTCCAAACCGGTTGGACTGCTCATATCCGAGCTGATCGATATTAAGGAAGCGAGGATTTCCCTGGATTCCTTTGGCTACGGAACAGAAGGCATACTTGGCAGCGACATCATAGAAGGCAAGCTGACGCTGTTTCTCGATATACACAAGCTGATTGAATTGTCGGATCCAATCGTAAAGCAGACGGAAATTCCCCAGAGAAGGGCTACCGACAAACAGAGCCCGGATTCAGCAAGACTGCTCGTTGTAGAAGACTCTTCCATCTTTCGGCAGATGCTCACACGCTATCTTGCTCCCGAGGGATACAATATTGATCTGGCAGAAGACGGGCTCGTGGCACTGGAAAAAGTGCGGACCAATACATATGATCTTATCATCTCGGATCTTGAAATGCCAAATATGAACGGCTTGGAATTTATTCGCGAACTGAGACACAGCAACTACCAGAACAATATCCCCGCCATTGCATTGTCTTCCATCAATTCAGCCGAAGTCATTGAAAAAGCAATGCAATCCGGTTTTGATCACTACGAAGTGAAACTGGAAAAAGACAATCTAATCAAGGCCGTTAAAAGCATCCTGCTCGAAAGAAGGGGGGCCGCATGAGAGAAACCGCTGAGTCAGGCAACCGCCTGTTCGTAACATTTCATATGGGCGAGCAGTATTACGGAGTTGACATTCGCAGCGTTCGCGAAGTAAATTCAGAATTCCGGATGACGGACATTCCCCACAGTCCCGACGAGGTGGTAGGATATGTTAACCTGCGCGGCCAGATCCATTTGATCATTGACCTTCGCCCTCTGTTAAGTCTTCCTGAATCCATGATTCCTCTTTTGCAAAGAAAATTAATCATTTTTAAGGAGAAGATAGGCGAGCCTTTTGGAATTATTGTGGATGACGTGGGAGACGTGATCACGATTTCAGAAGAGCGAATTGAAGAATTTAATCTTCAGGATTCTATGCTGGATATTCCGGAACAGCCATACGAGCAGGGCATCATGAACGGAATCTGCAAACTGGATCAGTCTCTCATGGTTACAATCGATGCCGAAAGCATCCTGCGCATTATTGCCGCAAGAATGGAGAACTATGAAAGTACTGATCGTCGATGATTCTATTATATTCCGAAAAGGAATAGAAAAAGCACTCACACAGATTCAAGGCATAACCGTAATTGGTTCTGCTTGGAACGGACTCAAAGCTCTGGAGATTTTACAGTCTCTATCTGCTTCCGATTTGCCCGACCTTATCACTTTAGATGTAGAGATGCCGGAAATGGATGGCCTGCAAACCCTGCGGGAAATTCAAAAGATAAACTATTCTCTACAAGGGAAAAAAAGGATGCACGTGCTGATGGTTTCTTCTCTCACAAAGAAAGGAGCAAAAGTAACCATTTCTGCCCTCCAACAGGGAGCCTTTGATTTTATTACAAAACCCGAAAATCTCGATTCTGATAAATCCATAGAGTTTTTGCGGGATACCATCACAGAGAAAATAAAAATCATTTCCGGCAAAGACGAAGGCCAGCAGATTATTTCTCGCATCAACAAACCAGAAGTAAAGCTGACTACTTCCTTTCGGTGCATTGGAATCGGCATTTCTACGGGTGGTCCCAAAACACTCATGCAGCTGTTGCCGCCCCTGTGCGAAGCGACAAATCTACCCATACTTATTGTTCAGCACATGCCGGAGGAATTTACAAAATCTCTTGCCGCAAACCTCGATCGCTATACATCGCACTGGGTCAAAGAAGCCGAAGAGGGCGAGACCATTTCTGACAAAACTGTGTACATTGCGCCGGGCGGAAAACACATGGTAGCCCGATACGACCAGCAGGGAAAATCAGTGATCGGCATAAATGATCAGCCCGCCGAAAACGGTTGCAAACCTTCTGCCGACGTATTATTTAGATCTCTTGCGTCCGTTTTTGCTGACAAAACTATTGCCCTAATTTTAACGGGAATGGGTAACGACGGAACGCGCGGACTGGCAACACTGAAGAGGGCGGGTGCCTATGTGATTGCACAGGACGAAGCGAGCAGCACCATCTGGGGAATGCCCGGCAGTGCCGTAAAAAGTGGCGTGACCGATGAGGTTCTGCCTCTCGACGAGATACCTTCGCGCATACGGAAAATTCTTCATGGATGATTATGGAAGGCATAGTAAGCGAAAAAGACTTTGCTCCCATTGGGGAATATATCGAAACGATTTCTGGCGTGAGCCTGAAATACGAGAAAGAATACCTTGTGAGACAGAGACTTACGCCCATTTTGCTGCGCAACGGCTTTGACAGCTTTTCTACTTTTGCACGTCACGTATCCAGCAACAAAAACAATACTTTTAATGCCGATGTGATTTCGGCCATCTGCACACACGAGACATCTTTTTTCCGCGATGAATATTTTTTTACAGCTCTAGCACGCCACGTCTTTACAGAATTCAGCGGCCAGAATTCCGAGCTGCCTGTAAAAATCTGGAGCGCTGCTACATCAACTGGTCAGGAGATTTATACTCTCGCCATTCTCATCGATGAGTTTGTGCACTCGCACCCGTACGCGGGATTGCAGTTTAAGGATTTCAACATTTTCGGAACCGACATAGATGGCAAGGTACTTAAAAAAACGGCGGATGGAATTTACACAGAGGCCGAAGTCTCTAGGGGATTATCTCCAAGGAGGCTCTCCAAATATTTTACACCGGTACAAGACGGCTGGAACGCAAATCCCAAACTGCGCGATATTGTAAACCTGAAAAGACTGTCCCTCCACGATTTTGCCTTTTCTGAGATTACAGAAGCACCGTTTGATATTATCCTTTTGAGAAACGTTCTCATCTACTTCAGAGAAGATACCGCCAGAAAAATTATTTCAGCCATACATTCTCTCATGAAGCCGGGAGGATATTTGCTGCTTGGATCTTCAGAAAACCTGTATAAAATTTCGGATCTGTTTGAATCTGTCGTTTTTGAAAATTCAATTCTTTACAGAAAAAAGGAATCAACATGACGTTTCCCCTGATAACAGAAGACTCCCTCATTGCATCTCTATTATCCCTTTCTTTCAAAAAAAAAGGAATCACGCTCCAGGTATTTTCTGAAGAAGCACAGATCCCTGATTCACGCGCCTATCTGCTCGACGGCCTTCTGTATTCAAAAAGCATCTGGAAGGATTTCGCTAAAAAAAAAGGAAAGGATTCTACGGTTATTGTTCTTATTGACCCGTTCACAGATATTCCGGATACGGAAAAACCTAACTGCCATACATTCAGCCGAAATCTGAAAGATCTGGATTCACTGCACTCATTACTTGTATCTATAGAAAAGTCGCGACCCAAACCGGCAAGAACAGAACAATCTTCTGCCGCAACCGTCGCTAAACCCCAAACATCTTTCACAGATACTGCTGATTTTGCCGGCTCGGATGTTCATGTACTGCTTGCAGACGACAGCAAACCAATCCGAAATTTTGTGACAAAACTTTTGCAATCTAAGGACTTTCAAGTTACGACATTTGAAAATGGGCAAGAGCTGTTAGACTATCTGCACAACGACAGGGGCGATCTCATTCTCATCGATAACCAAATGCCGGTGCTAAACGGAATTGACACATTGCGCATACTCAAGGCAAACGAAAAGACAAAAAATATTCCAGTTCTGTTTTTATCGGCAATCAAAGATAAAGATCAGGTTGTTACGGCACTTGAATTTGGTGCCGACGATTATATGGAAAAGCCGTTTAATAACAATGAATTTTTTGCACGCATCAACGTTCATCTCCGCATAGAAATGCTGAAAAGACAGCTGTTCCAGAAAAACAAAATGCTGGAATCCATGAACGAAGAAATTTCTTTCCAGAAAGAACAGTCAGACAAACTTCTTCTCAACACACTCCCCAAAAAGATTGTACAGGAATTAAAAGAGAAGGGGAAAACAGAACCCGAAACCTTTAACGATGTAACGGTGTACTTTTCGGACATTGCAGGATTCACTAAAAAATCTTCTTCCATGGAACCGGGACACCTGATTTCTGAATTGAACGAGATTTTTACAGAGTTCGACAATATAATGGAACGCCATGACTGCGAGCGCATTAAAACAATTGGAGACGCTTACCTGGCTGTTTGCGGAATGCCTGAGCCCAATCCTGAACATGCGCGAAACATTGCCAGCGCCGCACTCGACATAAGAGATTATCTTGCCCGGCGCAATGCTCAAAACGAAATCCAATGGGAAGCAAGAATCGGAATCCACACGGGGAAAGTAGTGGGCGGAATTGTCGGCGTTAAAAAATATATTTACGATATTTTTGGCGACGCCATCAACACTGCATCCCGCATGGAAAGCAATTCACTACCCATGAGAATCAACGTCTCTTCTGAAACCTACGAATTACTAAAAAACGAATTTGTATTTGAAGAGCGGGAACCGCTGGAAGTAAAGGGCAAGGGAACAATGAAAATGTTTTTCCTGAATGAGCCTGTTTAATTTTTCTTTACAACCGCCGTCTATTCAGATATACGATACTACCCAAGCCAAGTAAGCTCTGAAAAAGTTTGCCTTCCCCTCGATGCTTCGACAGGCTCAGCAC
>DYKF01000318.1 GCA_020722745.1 Caldithrix sp. | reverse complement strand
TCCGTTCGCCCGGAAATGCGACCATCTTTATATTGTATGCGGTACGACGTTTGCTCCAGAAGGGGTCTTAACATCTCCGGATAAGGACCGAAGTGTTCGGCATCAAAGGGAATATGGTTCTGTAACACTTTGATGACACATCTCTTTTGTGCCTCTTCCATCGATGAGGTGCCGAATTCCGTTTCAATTTTGGCGGAAACATAATCTTCCAAGCGCGGGTAACGGACATAATCCTTCCGCTCCATCCATTCTTCCCAGAAATAGCGCAACAGTATGCGCCGCGCCGGCTTCACGTTCACATGGAAAACGTAGGGTTCATACCAGAACAGAGGTTTATAATAAAAAGGGAACTTGACGGCCTCGAAACGGCCGGGATGGATGAACCGCGCGGCCTCGGAAAAGGTATGAACGTACTCTTCGATATGCACCATTTCTTGCGGGTCTTGATGAAACAGATCCCCGGAAAGGTTGATGTGCCGCAAGTAAACAAGATAATAGCGGCGGGGATTCAGGGCAAGAATACGCGTACGCAATTGAGAGATGGGATGTTTTCCATCCGTATGGGCAACCATGTCGCCATCCCAGCGAAAGACCCAGCGAAAGGAGGTCTGTTCCAGCGCAAAATTGGAAAGATCACAGTGGTGAAGCTCAGGCTTTTTCATCAATTTGATAAAGCCTTTTTCTGCACGGGCTATTTCCTGAACGATTTCGTAAGTGCCGTCTGTCGAGCCATTATCAACGATGATGATCTCATCCGCGATGCCTCTGATGGAGGCAACGGAAGCGGCTATCCAGTCTCGTTCATCCTTGACGCGCATATAGACGCTGATGCCCTGGGGTCTTTGCGGCGCTGTCGAATAGATGCCCGTAACCGGGAAAAAGCTGACAAATGTACGAAGAATCCTCGAGAAATAATTGACTTTCTGAGGCAATTGATTGGCGGTAATGAGCTGGTCAGTCATGTGATTGTTTCTCTTCCTCAAAGAGCTTCTTAATCCCTTGCGCCATAGGCAGCAATCCTAAAAGGCCTTATTGTAAGAGATCAGTATTACAAATTTCATGATCACCAGTTGCGAAATTGTCAAAGACCTGTGGTTCTGGGAGTGTTAAACTTTTCTGAATCCGCCCAAAACGGGAAATGTTCTTACTTTTGTCCAAAGGATATGCACTTCATCGCAAAAATCAAAAAGAGCATCGTTTCGTCCGACATCGTGCGCAAGAAAAATGCCACCCTTTTTTAAGTAAGGCCAAATGGTTCTGAATTCAAATGTCATATGCTCGTATGAATGGTTACTATCATGGAGAAAGATATCAATAGGTCCTGTGTCATTGAGAACCACTGGCAACAAATCAATTGATGAACCCTTGTAGAGTCTCCAGCGTGATTTCAGTTCGTGTGGTATAGCCCAGCCGCTTAGATCGTTTTCATCGGGTAGATCTATAGAAAAAAGCATTCCCTTTTGATTCAGGTCCAGCGCTTTGAGTATATATGTTGAAGAGATACCTGCACCAACGCCCGTTTCGACGATAACCTCCGGCTTCACAAGACGAACAATGACGTATAAAGCCTCTACTTCCGTTCCCATTTCGCCTCTCCCGCTTCCGGGTTTTATTAAATGAACAGCTTTTCTTGCGTCATTAAAACATTGCTGCTGGGAACATTCATTAAAGAGTAAACGAACCTCCGGTGGGGAGGCTTTACCGAGAAATGCACAAAATGCCATGCCGGAACTGAATGTATATCGATACTTCAATTCACGAATCGCCCTTTTGGGATCAAACAACGCCTTTATAAAATGATGCGGTCTGATTTGTCGTAAAATATCAGACGTCCAGCGCATTTCCGTAACTTCCTGCTCCTTGTAGAGAAAACAAACGGCCCGTTAATCTTTTTCTGTCGTAATTCT
>DYKF01000063.1 GCA_020722745.1 Caldithrix sp. | reverse complement strand
TGGTAGATAACAAACTACCGGATTATGTCGCATACTAAGCCTTTGGTAGATAACAAACTACCGGATTATGTCTCATACCAAAGCCTTTGGTAGATAACAAAAACTGCCGCATTATGTCGCATACTAAGCCTTTGGTAGATAACAAACTACCGGATTATGTCGCCAAGTAGTCCTTTGCAGCACTTGGTGAATTGTACACATACTACCAAAAATCAATTTTTCATCCACCGTTTTAAGTATTTTCCCGTTAAAGATGTCTCATGCGAAGCTATTTCTTCGGGTGTGCCGATCGCCACAACCTGGCCACCCTTCTCTCCTCCACCCGGTCCCATATCAATTATCCAATCGGCGGTTTTAATGACATCCATATTATGCTCAATTACTATCACTGTATTGCCATCGTCGGCAAAGCGATGCAGAACGCCAAGCAGCAGTTCAATGTCTGCAAAGTGGAGTCCCGTGGTTGGCTCGTCAAGAATGTACACTGTCTTGCCAGTTGAACGCCGCGACAATTCGGAAGCCAGTTTAATGCGCTGCGCCTCTCCGCCCGAAAGTGTGGTAGCACTCTGGCCCAGTTTGATATACGACAAACCTGTATCGATCATGGATTTTAATTTGTTGGCAACCTGCGGAATGGAACTAAAAAATTCAAAGGCCTCCTCGACTGTCATTTCAAGAACATCGTAAATATTTTTACCCTTAAATTTAATATCGAGAGTTTCCCTGTTGTAGCGTTTACCCTTGCAGACTTCGCAAGTAACATACACGTCAGACAAAAAATGCATTTCAATTTTTTTAACGCCATCTCCCTCGCAGGCCTCGCAGCGCCCGCCCGCCACGTTAAAAGAAAAGCGGCCCGGCTTGTACCCTTTCATATTTGCTTCTGGTAGAGCGGCAAAGAGCTCCCGAATAGGAGTAAAGACACCCGTATACGTTGCAGGATTAGATCTGGGTGTTCTACCAATGGGAGACTGATCAATGTAGATTACCTTATCGACATGCTCCAACCCCTTTATGCTCTTATGTTTTCCCGGCAACAGTTGCGAACCGTGCAGATGAACGGCCAGCGAAGGATACAGGATTTCGTTAACGAGAGTACTCTTACCGCTGCCTGACAATCCCGTAACACAAATGAACTTTCCAAGCGGAAATTCTACATCGATTGTTTTTAGATTGTTGGCGGCAGCACCAGCTATGCTCAAATATTTTCCATTCCCGGCCCGCCGGGCTTCTGGAATTTTAATCTTTTTTCTTCCAGAAAGATACGCACCTGTAAAAGACTTTTTATCTTTAAGAATTTCTGCATAGGTACCTGCAAAAATAACCTCGCCACCATGAACACCAGCGCCGGGACCCATGTCGACAATATAGTCGGCCTCCTGCATCGTCTCTTCGTCGTGCTCTACAACGAGAACCGTGTTGCCAAGATCGCGCAACCCCTTGAGCGTGGAAATCAGGCGCGAATTGTCGGACTGGTGCAAACCAATTGATGGCTCGTCGAGAACGTACAGAACGCCCATCAAGGCAGATCCAATCTGGGTAGCCAGGCGAATGCGCTGGGCCTCGCCCCCCGAAAGCGTTCCCGCCATTCTGTCGAGAGTGAGATACTCTACTCCCACGCTGTTCAAAAAATTGAGACGGTCGTTGATTTCCTTGAGAGCCTGAGATGCAATAATCTTCTCTGTTTCTGTGAGTTTAATTTTCTGAAAAAAATCGCGCGCGTGCTCCAGACTCATTTTAGAAACATCGTGGATGCTTTTGCCATGGATGGTAACAGATAGAGCCTCTTTCCGGAGGCGCGCACCGTGGCAAACCGGACAGGGCATGTGAACCATGTACTGCTCCATTCGCTGGCGCATGGAATCAGACTGCGTTTGCTGGTAACGGCGCTGCAGATTGGGTATAATACCCTCGTACTTTCTGGAAAACTGATACGAAGAATCTGGATTGGAAAATTCATAATCAAGCTTGAGCCTTTCGTCACCATACAAAATACTATGTCTTATTTTTTCCGGAATCTTTTTCCACGGGGAATGAAGGGAAAAGTTGAGTTTTTCTGATAGAGCTTTCATGGTCGCCTGGTACCAGTAACCATCGCCAGACCAGCCAAGACCCGGAAGAAGACCATCCATGATTGAGCGTTCCGGATCCTTAATCAACAGATCCGGATGAAATTCCAACATAGCACCAATACCGGAACAATGGGGACAGGCCCCATCGGGAGCATTAAAAGAAAAGAGACGATGCGTAATTTCAGGGAAATCAAGATCGCAGTGCGAGCAATAGAGCCTCGACGAAAAAACATCTTCCTGGGATACTGTCTCATCACCCTGTTTATATTCCCAGGCAATATTAACCTGCTGCTCTCCCTTTGCAAGAGCCAGCTCCATGGACTCGGCCAGCCGGGAGCGGATAGAGTCTTCGTCTCCCCGCCTCACAACAAGCCTGTCTACGACGAGTTCAATGTCGTGCTTCAAATTCTTTTTGAGAATAATTTCATCCTCTAAATTAAAAATTTTTCCGTCCACGCGAACGCGGGCAAAACCCTCTTTCACAAACTTCGCAAAGAAATCCTTGAATTCTCCTTTTTTGCCCTTCACCAGCGGCGAAAGAATCTGAAGACGAATAGATTCTGCTTCCGGATGCTTTTGAGTTAGAGACAATACTCTTTCCACCATAACATCTATGCTCTGGGCCTCTAAGGGCCTTCCGCAACTGTGGCAGTGCGGCTTTCCGATGCGCGCAAAAATAAGTCGCAGATAATCGTGAATTTCCGTAACCGTGCCCACGGTGGAACGCGGATTGCGGTGCGTGGTTTTCTGCTCAATGGATATGGCTGGCGAAAGCCCCTCTATGGAATCGACATCCGGTTTTTCGAGTTGGCCCAAAAACTGTCGAGCATAGGCAGACAACGATTCCACGTAGCGGCGCTGGCCTTCCGCGTAAATGGTATCGAAGGCCAGAGAGCTTTTTCCGCTGCCAGAAAGCCCCGTGAGAACGACCAGTTTTTCGCGGGGAATTTCCAGACTGACATTTTTGAGATTGTGCTCACGCGCACCCGTGACCCGAATATAGGACGACATTTTTCCAGAAGCCGGTGCGGCCATCTGCTGTCAAAAGAAATCCCGCTGGCTTACAGCCGCACGGTCACGCCAAGTAAAATGGAATCCATTCCGCCAAGCAGATGAAACTGGCCAGACTGCAGGAACATATCTTCCGAATGGATGAGAAGCTCCAGAGCATAACGATCCGATTTCCCCATAAGGGACACACCGGCCTCCATGCCTATGCCGCGAATGGAGCCGCCATCTTTTTCAACCATCGGCTCTAAAATTCCGTCTACGGCAAAATTCTCTTCGCCACCCTTGCTGAACCAGAAACCAGAGCGAATATCCAGCTTCATATTTTGCCCATTATAAGCGCGGTCGCGGCGCGTAAAACCAATCTGCAAAGCAGAACCATAAAAATCGATATCGCTCTCTTCCGGAAAATCTTTCGCTTTTACGACGTGGTATCGCGATTCAAATTTGCGGATGCCAAAGAACAAAAAGTATTGTCCCGAATGCGTACTATTAAATTGTCGCACCCAGCCGAGTCGATTATCAATATTGTAATACTGGCCAGACCCCTCGGTGCGCAGATACGCGGCATCTGCCTCCCACGGAAATTCAGCATTTTTAATGGTGGATCCAGAAGCCGCTAACATGTAACCGAGCTGGTACATGTGCAGCAGAAAATCACCCGAAGCATGGATGCCGGTAGAACCCGCGCGGTGCGGGTAATCACTTTTCCTATCCACCTGATAATTCATAAGGCTGTTTCCACCGCCCGCAAAAACCCGCGTCTCGGTTTCGAGAGAATATAGTCCGTTCACCGCGAAAAGAGTCAACAAGGCGAGGAGGGTTTTGCGCATGTGGTATTTGAGTGAAGCCTCACGAGGCATCAAGTTTTTTTTTCGCAGAGCAATGCGCGAAAAGAATGCAACCACAGGGGGGGGATGGCGCTACCCGCGCAGGGATTTCTCTCCGGCAGGTAACATCGTAACCGCCAAAAAAAACCTTGCCCTTCTGAAATTCCCTGAATAATTGTGCTTATGGGATTGGCTGCACAAAAACTGGAATCCATCTATACCTATGGAGATTATCTCAACTGGGACGACGACGAACGCTGGGAGCTCTACGAAGGTATTCCCGTCAACATGTCTCCCGGGCCGGCACGCAGGCACCAGAAACTCCTGGGCAACCTGCACGGATTCTTTTATAATGCGCAAAAAAATACTTCTTTAAAAGATTGCGAAATTTATATGGCTCCCTTTGACGTGCGGCTGCCTCAAAAAGATGAAGCCGACGAAAACATTATCACCGTGCTGCAGCCCGATCTCATCATCGTTTGCGACAAAAACAAACTGGACGACCGTGGCATGCGCGGAGCACCCGATATTCTCTTTGAAATTTTATCTCCCTCTACCGCTTCCCGCGACCAGGGAATCAAACGAGATTTGTACGAAAAGCATGGCGTTGCTGAATACTGGATATTGGATCCCGTTGGCCAATCCGCCATGGTATATCTTTTGCAGAATGGTTCTTATGGCAAGCCCATTGTATTTTCCATGGAAAACAATCCGCACTTATTTATGTTTAACGAAGTAATTATTCCCCTTGGCGAATTGTTTGCTGAATTATAACACAATTCTCTACCTTTCAATACCTGTCACAGGATCGGCTGCGGCTGTCTGCTATTCATTCAAGCAGTGAATATCCGCCCACCTCAACACAGCTCGGGGTAAACCTGCGCAACATCGGACTTGACAATGTGACATAATCCCATACGTTGCCGGAATGAAGCGCCCCGAAATTCTTGAACATATTCCAGCTGGATTTTCCGTGTACGTTACCTCCTGCGGAATAAAAGACAATACTCTTGACCTTGGAGTAGTCTACTCCGAGGTACCCGCCGCAGCCGCCGCGATGTTCACCCGCAACAAAGTTGTCGGCAATCCCATTCTTCTAGGCAAAGAGCACATTGCGAATGGAATGTTGCAGGCCATTGTTGTAAATTCAAAAAATTCTAATGTCGCGACAGGCAAACAGGGGTATATGGATTCACTGGAGATCTGCAAAAAGACCGCAAAAGAACTTTCACTCAAAACAAAAGATGTGCTTCCTTCCTCTACCGGTGTTATTGGTCGCCCACTTCCTGTAGATAAAATTTTGGCAGGTCTCGAAGGCCTTTCAGAAAAACTGAAGTCAGGGAATAGCTTTCAAGATTTTGCCGCCGCCATTATGACCACCGATACATTCCCCAAATTTGGCTCCCGTAAAATTGTCAACGCCTCTCTGGTTGGCGTGGCTAAGGGCAGCGGAATGATAGAGCCAAACATGGCGACCATGCTTTCTTACTTTTTTACCGATGCCCAGATTTCCCCGAAAAAGCTGAATGAAATACTGAAACGTGTTGTCGAAAAAACTTATAATTCTCTTTCTATAGATTCGGACACTTCTACATCGGATACAGTAGTCATTATGGCTAACGGTAAAGCCGGCAAAGTCGATGAAAAAGAATTTGAATCTGCCCTGTATGATCTCGCTTTAGAACTTACCCGCTATCTGGCCTTTGACGCGGAAGGCGCTACAAAACTTTTTGTCGTGGATGTCAAGGGAGCTGCCAGTAAAAAAGAAGCAAAAAAAATTGCAAAAAGCATAATCAACTCTCCTCTCGTAAAAACTGCCATTTATCAGGGCGACCCCAACTGGGGACGCATTTTTATGGCAGTCGGAAAAACCGACGGCGTAAAAGTAGATCCCGATAAAATACAAATTCTTTGGGGTAACCCGCCTAAAGAGTATTCGGACCTTTCTGAGCTCAGCTCTTACTTAAAACAGAACGAAGAGCTTTTGCTGACCGTAAAACTTAGCATTGGCGATGGCGACTGGCGCGTCTATGGCTGCGATTTAACCGAAGAATACGTTCACATCAACGCCTTTTACACAACGTAATTTTTTAGCAGGCACTTGAAAAACAACAGCCTGTTAGAGCTTGCTCAGGTTACAAAACACTGGGGCGAAACTATCAGCGTATCGATAAGCAACTACGTCTTATAATTTTCGCTTTTCCCACTCAATAGCGGTGGCGATCGATTCTTCCAAAAAAGATAAAGCCTGCCACCCTAAAAGTCGGCGAGCTTTTTCTGAGCTGGCAAAAGCGCCCGCCGTATCTCCAGGTCTGCGAGGGGCCCTTTCTATTGGGATATTTTTTCCCAAAACTTTCTGGTAGGCTGCCACGAGTTCTTCTACGGTTACACCCGAATTAGTTCCAAGATTAATTACCTGGTATGCTGAGTCTTTTAGAATATCATTAAACTTCTCTACCGCAAGAAAATGTGCTCGCGCCAAATCCCACACGTGCAGGTAATCGCGCAGCCCGCTTCCATCCCGCGTAGAATAATCAGTTCCTGTGATCTGGAATGCGGGAATTTTGCCAAACGCAGCATCGCTTAGTTTTGCCATTACATGCGATCCATTTTTTTTGAACATTCCCGAACGCATTTTGGGATCCGCCCCTATGGGATTAAAGTAGCGCAGCGAAACTGCCTCTATTTTTCCAGCGTGTGACAAATCCTGCAGCATCATCTCTACTGCTAATTTAGTTTTTGCATATGGACTAAGCGGCAGCAGAGGAGATTCTTCCGTGACCATGTTTCCATCTTCTGCCTGGTATACCGCCGCAGTGCTGCTGAACAATATCTTGCGCAGGCCAACACTCTGCATATTCTCTAACAGTGTGAGTGTTTTTGCGACATTCTCGCGGTAATACAGAGCCGGTTGCTCTACTGACTCCGGTACTTCAACGAAGGCCGCCGCGTGGATGATTATTTCTACATCGTTTTCCGAGACAATTTGTTTTAGAATATTCTGGTCAGAAATATCTGCATTGTAAAATTTTACGTGCTTTGTAAATTCAGGGTTGCCCCTCACCAGCGAATCGAGAACAATCGGCGTCCACCCTTCATCCTTAAAATACGACGCAATGGTTGAACCAATGTAGCCTGCTCCGCCAGTGATAAGCACGCTCCTGAACATTACCGCCCCTTGCCCCAAAGGATCACGCGGATGGTTCTAAGCACAATGAGAACGTCCAGCCAGACAGAGTAGTTTTTAATGTAGTACAAATCGTATTCCAGTTTTTGCCGAGCATCTTCTACCGAAGCCCCATACGGATAATTCACCTGTGCCCAGCCCGTTATGCCCGGTTTAACCAGATGGCGCAGCGAATAGAAAGGAATCTCTTTATCCAACTCATCGCTAAATACTTTGCGCTCAGGGCGCGGACCTATAAAGCTCATATTTCCTTTAAGAACATTAAACAATTGCGGCAGTTCGTCCAGGCGGACGAGACGAATAAATTTCCCAAATGGCGTTACTCTATCGTCATTTTTAGCCGCCCATTGCGCGCCATGTTTTTCTGCATCTTGCCTCATGGAGCGAAATTTATAGAGAGTGAATTCTTGGTCATTCAGGCCGACGCGTTTTTGCTTATAGATAGCAGGCCCCGGGCTTGTGAGTCGCACAATGATTCCCGTGACTATCATGATAGGCAACCCTGGAACCAGCAGCAGCAGTGAGAAAAGAATGTCGGCAATGCGCTTTATCCGCAGGGCCATTTCGTTATGGAGCAGTGAAAATCCATGTGCAAACACGAACCATCCTTCTTTGAGATGAAACACCGGCACCTTGTGAAAGTTAATTTCGTAATAGTCATTCAGATCATAGACCGGAAGCCCCTTGAGGCGGCCCGGCATCAGTTTTTTCAAGAGATCCGGCGGATAAGATTGTCTTAATCCAAGCAGTACTGCATCGTACTTTTTCGTGAGAAATGTATCTATCTCTGTCCAAGGGGCAATTTCCTTGACCTGCGGATTTTTATCCAGACTTTCTATGATGGCTTTGGCTCTCACTGCGGGATCATACAAAATATCGAGGGTTGCTCTGGGTTTGCTTTTCTCCAGATCTGCCATAAATTGTTTTGAAGCGTGGAAACTGGTAATGTACAGGTAGGTGCCCGACAAAACAGCCTTGCCGAA
Organism: Caldithrix sp.; assembly: GCA_020722745.1. Lineage (GTDB taxonomy): Bacteria > Spirochaetota > Leptospiria > Turneriellales > Turneriellaceae > DYKF01. The sequence goes on along the minus strand of DYKF01000063.1, from coordinate 4,780 downwards.
TTTCTGTAAAAACACCCGCCGCATCAGGAACCCCGGGATAAAGAACAATCCCAGCGTAAGCATCATGGGCCCGCGCCCTAACAGCCCGCCCTGGTACCGGAACGCGACAAACAGCACGACCATTGCCATCAGCAGGGAAACGGCATGTGCCGCCAAAAAGCGAAGGGATGGCGAGAAGGCGAGTTCTTTGGAGTAGGAATACGTATTGAACAGAAACTGCACCGTCACGAGCACCACCGCAAGTGCAATGGTTTCCGGGGTAATCGCATACTGTTCATGCCATTCTCCCAGCCATAAATAGTGCGCTATATTGAGCGACGCGATTATTCCGGCGATATCGCCGAGGAATACGGTGAATGCAGCTAATGTCTTTTTTACATGGACGCGGTTCATAGTTTGCGGCTATGCTGTGATGCCTTTACATGCAGTCAATCAATGTGGTCAGTTCAAGAGTAGATAAATCTCTTTGACTTTCCTGATCATCGCTTCTCTCGAAAAATATTTCACCGCCCTTTTTGTAGCACCTTTAGAAAACTTTGCACGCAAACGGGAATCGTCTCCTATTTTTGTAATCCCAGCCGCGAGAGCTTGCGCATCCCTCACAAAAACCGTTAGACCACTCTCATTATTTTGGTTAACCCAGGAAACTCCCGAACCAGGAATTTCTGTAGAAACCACGGGCGTACCAAAATACATTGCCTCTACCTGAACAATACCAAAAGCCTCATTGCGAGACACCGAAGGTAAAACAAACACGGAAGCGACCTTATACCAGGAGACAATTTCCTCGTGTACAATGGACGGCAATAGAATTAACCTGCCCAAATATTTTTTTTCTATTTCCTGCAGACGATCCGAATCGGGCACGTTCTTCCCCGCTATTACGACCACGTACTCTTCTGGCAAAATGCCTGTCGCCTCAGCAAGATATTGAAATCCCTTGTACTCTGTATCCCTCCCGAGTGAAAAAACTATTTTTTTGCCTCGATACTTTTGGAGCAGGTTTTTGGTTACCTGCTGATTCTCTCGCATTTCTTGAAAGTTAATCCCTATTGGGACAACTACACATTTTTCTACAAATTTTCTTAATGGCAAAGAAGACTCCAGGTAAGGCTGCGAGGTAACGATTACTTTGTCTGCTTTTTTTAGTAGACTGGTTTCCAAATGGCGAAAGAAAAAATAGATCAATTTTTGTTTTACAATGTCAGAATGCCAGTGAATAACAAGCTTTGCTTTAGGGCGGACCAAAAGCCACGCAAGCGTTGCCATAGGATCCGGATGATGCAGATGAATCACGTCGTAACTATTGCGCAGCTTCCATAACCAAAGAATCAGCTTAATTGAAATAGCCGTTCCCGATAGATGAAACAATCTGCCTGCCCTTATAATTGTGTAATTATTTTGCTGCTCCATGCTCGTTTGCGTTCGCGCGTTCGAACAAAGGACGTCGGTCTGGATCCCTGCTTCATTCAGTCCTTCTGTCAGCTCCTGTATTACTTTTTCAATGCCACCGATTACGGGAGGGTAGTATTTGCCAAACTGCAATATTTTCATTATCTACAAAAAAATTTTAGAAGTCATCGGCAAGAAAAAAGATTGTACGACTATAACTTACGCTTTTTCATTGAGCGCAAAAATATGTTCGTTCAACATTCTATCGCTTGAATATTTAGCCTTTATCAAATCATATTCTTTTCTATCTATCTTCTTATTACCATTGATTCCGTCCAATAAAACCTGAAATATACTTTGCTCACTTACGGGATTAAAATAATTGGCATTCTCGCCCATAATATCGTGGAAAGGAGGGATATCCGAACAGAATACAGGCTTATCATAGAACACAGCCTCGAGGACAGGATACCCAAAGCCTTCATACATTGAAGGCACTACAACGCCATTTGTATTAAGATATAACTGTTGAAGAGTTTCTTCATCAACGTAACCCATCGGGATAATATTTTTTTCGTATAACATTATTTGTTCTTGGAGCTCTCTGGGCAAAGCCTTTATATCCACTCCTGCGATCCGGAGTACACTTTCTGGCAACTTAGCGGCAAGCATCATAAACACGCGAAGAAGGCGATCAATATTTTTATGGCTTCTATAGGCTGAAACGGCTAAAAAGTCTGAATCAAATAAATTTGTCTCTTCTTTAGCTTTTATATCAGGTATGGAAAATCCATAATTAATTATGGAAAGTTTTCTATTCGCTATAGGAAAGAAACGCAAAATTTCCCTTTTTGAAAAGGGAGAACCCGTAATTATTTTTGTTGCCAGTGTTATTGCAAGAAAATAGTAAAAGCGCAAAATAATTCGTTTTATTAAACTGTAATTATTGTGCTTTAGAGAAAGCGGATTCACATCGTGAATGGTAATAACTTTTCTGTAAGAAGGCCGCACAATCAGCCGAAAAAGCCATGGTATATGTATATTGGGGATCCAAACCAAATTAGCCTTGTTTACTGGAGGATAGATGATTAAATCCCGCACGGAAAATGGTTTTATATTGTACTCAATATACTGATCTGCGTCTTCAAATTCTTTGTAATACTTAAACCGGGATGGTCCTATCAATATAACGTTGAAGATTTGTTTTTTAATAATTCCTGGAACTATGAGTTGAAGATATCTCCCAATGCCTCTTGCTTCATAAGAGCGAACGTCAATTGCAATTGTTTTTTTTTCGGGTGACATATTTACAGTCAATCAGACGAAGTGGCGACGGTTCCATTCTCTAAATGTATAATACTATCACAGTTCGAAAGCGTACTGGGCCTGTGCGTTATCATGATAACTGTCGTGTGTTTAAGCTCCCGTATTCTTCGCAACACCTCTCGCTCCGTTTTTTCATCCAAAGCACTTGTACCCTCGTCTAACACGAGAACTTCTGGCTGATTATAGAGTGCTCTGGCTATGCCTATTCTTTGTCGCTGTCCACCAGAAAGGCGCGCCCCCCTTTCGCCCGTTTCTGCCAGATACCCCCCTGTAAGCTCATTTTCAATGAACTCATCTATGTTGGCAATTCGAGCGGCTTCCTGAACGCGCTCCATATCAATGGTATCCAGGTTCAGGGTGAATGCAATGTTGGCTGCAACGGTACTGTCTATTAAAAAAATATGCTGGGGCACATATCCTATTTTACTTTGCCAGGATGGCATGTTGTCTTTATAGAGCTCTTGATTATCTACAAAAATTTTTCCTGATTGTGGTGTGAGCAACCCCAGCAGCACATCAATAAAGGTAGACTTTCCCGCCCCACTTTGTCCGGTTATTGCCGTAACGGAATTCTTATGAAGGACGGCACTTACGTCTGTGAGTGAGCTTTTAGGTGCCCCAGGATACCGAAAATCAATTTGCTCCATGCGAATTTCTGAAGTGAATGGCAAGGCGAGCACGGACTTTTTCCCCTCTTCTGTTGTTGCCTTTACTTCGTTATAATCTTCATAGAGTTTTTTCATGACTGGCAATGTAACTTTTACTGCCGCCGATGCGTTCAGCATAATTTGCAGACTTGGCATGAGTTTGTAGCCAGCAAATGCAAAAAAACCAATGGTCGGCAAAACAGAAGTTACATTTCCCTTAACTGCAATCAAATACAGGACGATGAGAATGATTCCTCCAAAAGCCACAGATTCCAGAAGATATTTGGGCAATTGACCTATAATTCTCCCCAGGGCCAATGCCTTTGATAACTGATAGGATTTATCAGCAAATAAACTGTAAAAAATAGACTCGTCGTTTTTTAATTTAATATCTTTAATACCGCCAAACGACTCCGCGACCACTTTATTTCTGATCGTATTGGTTGACTCGCCAATTTTACCAATTTGATGCAGTTTTTTTTGCGTGAAAAAGAAAACTGCCCCAAACGCTCCTCCTAACACAACCGCCGTAATGCTGGCCAGCTTCCAGTCATACCACACCAGCCCCGCAACAATAACAATGGCTACAACCACGTTTGAAACTATAGTGGCTGAACTAACGTATATGTTTTCCACAACTTGATCTACGTCGTGGATGATTTTTTTTAGCATTTCGCTGCTGTTTTTTCCTAAAAAGAACTCGTACGGCTGGTGCAGGTAACCATGATACAATCTTCTGCCAATGTGGTAGCGCATGGAATTGGTAAAACGCAAAATAATATAGGTTCCCACAGCTTTAAACAGGTTTCCTCCAAGCAGAAACAAAAACACAGTAATTCCTGTGTACAGCAAAAAGGTCTGCTCTTCTGGGAGGTTCCAGAAATTCCATACCATGTTGAGTAATGGATTCGTCTGTATGCTTGCGGGATCGGCCACCAGTTGCAAAAATGGTAACAGTGATGCTATTCCCAGCAGATCTAAAATAGCCATTGCCGTTGTCAAAAAGAACAACAGGACAATTCTCTTTTTTTCTTTTGCAGAAAAGAAAGAAAAGTATACGCTTACATAATGCCGCCAGGATTTCATGGGTTACGTGCAGGCTTCTGTCTGTCGTCGGGGCGTAAATCGATTTTTAGCAGGGGAGCCAGGATAGTAGCTTCCTGCTCACGTTGTCCCAGTCGAACATTTTTGTCCGATCTTTTTGATAGCGTATATACGCCGCTTTATCGAAATCCGGTGAAAACAGAACTTTTTCCATAAGTTTATTCAGCTGGTCTGCATCCTGTTCGTTTTGCAGATAAACTCCCTGTGGACCAAGCACTTCCGGCAGCGAAGAATTTGCCGAAGTGATGACAGGAGTCTCTAACGCCATGGCTTCTAACACGGGCAACCCGAATCCTTCGTAAAGGGAAGGA
>DYKF01000317.1 GCA_020722745.1 Caldithrix sp. | reverse complement strand
ATTTTTATGGGTGAATTATTTAAAATGAAAAAATAAACTTTTTAACACCCTAGGTCTGCCCCCATTTCTTTTCTTTTTTGCGAATGATAAATCATTATTATTTGCCATTTCACCCGCCTTAAAGCCATTTTTTGTGCAGAGGATTATCAGTCTAAGCGATTTGATTATTAAAGTTATTTTCTTCCGCACAAAATATTGCTCTAAGACCCATATTTCAAGCCGTCATCACATATTTTCATTGATAAATATTTCTAGTTTTGGGGCAGCCCCCGAGCCACATTCTTTGCCCGACGAGGACGAGCCCAGTAGTCGTGACGACCGGAAAAGAGGCATTACTGTCTTGCTGAAAATGCGAGGATTGTCGCTGAAATGATAAGCAGTGTGTTGCGGGCAAACAGAATGATCGTCGCAAGGAATGTCGGAGCCGCCCAGACAATGCTGCCGTCGGAAAACTTTTCTTGGGCATGCACAAAATCTGTGAAATAGAGATATGGAAAAATCGCCGCTGTCAGCAGGCATGCGGCCATGAACAGCAATCCGGCGGCGAGGAAGGTTCTTTTCCGGAAGGAAAGCAGTGCCATTGCCGGAATTATCCAAAGAAGATACTGTGGGGAAAAGACCTTCGCCAAAGAAATTCCGGCAATGAGTATCGCGAGCAGTATACATAGAAAGCTCTGCGGTATGGACTGGGCTATAGTAAGTTCTTTTTCCATCCGGGATTCATTCTCCTCGGCGAGCACAAAATGTTTTTTTATAGCGCGCAGAAAAAAGAAGATTATCATAACTATTGCGCCAAGAACCAGTGTGCTTGACACCTTCGCCAAAAAGACCGCGCCAGGGGCGTCAAGATTGAATGCCCCGAACTCATGGGTCACTTTTACCGGCAAGCCTAGGAAGGACAAGACCATCAGGAGAGAACTGTAAGTGGATTCAAGCTGGAGCCCGCGTCTTCCGTGAAAACTCAGAAAATTAAAAACCTCCATGCCGCCGGAAATATAAAAGGGAATCAGGATTATAGCATTGACCGCAAACAGGAACAGGACGCGTTTTGCGATCACCCAAATAAATTTCTTGTCGAAAAAGTCCTGATATAGATTCTTGTAATGCTCGGACGGCAGAGAGCCGACCAGGAACAGGGGGACAATGATCAAAGGGATCAACTTGAAATGGATCCCGATTGCAAGCAGAACAAATGACAGAGTCCAGTGCCATCGGCTAAGAAGCAGGGCGACGGCGAAAAATATCAGCCCCCCAAGCCAGAAGTCCTGTCGCTCATAAAGAAAGTTGAACATGAAAATCCCGCAAAAGGTGTATATGCTTAATCCCAGCAGATCGGTCTTAAGAAAATCAGAAGGTTTGAAAAAAAGATGCAAAAGGATCATGAATATCAGCAGATCATACAAAAGGTAGCGCATCTTGAAAATAAGCATCCAATCCGCAAAAAAACTCTCAGGGCCGACATTTTCGTCGGCAAAGTCGTTTTCTGACACGAAATAGATCGGCATTGCCATCCAAAAGACTGCCAGGGGTGGATATTCGATTATTTGCTGATCCAATGGAATATCCTTTTCGCCTATTTGCTGAGGCATCGCCGAGACCAGTCGTTTGTGGAACTCATAGATCGAAATATGGTTTAAGTGGGCGTTGCGATACTCTACGGCATAGAAATAGTAACTGCGTGTATCGCTGCTTGGAGCCTGATAGCTGAACGCGAAGAAAAGACGGCTTGCGATAAAGATGCAAATCAAAACAGCCAACGCAATCTTTGACCTTATCCCCCTTTTGCGACTTGTCTCCCGGATTGATGAGGGAAGCCTTGAGTCCTGCACGGGATCAAACTGCTCTTCGCATACGGTATCTGTTGTTTTATCCGAGCCAATTGCAAAACTCCGGACGCGCAAGTCTCGTGATCCCGATCCCGATA
>DYKF01000316.1 GCA_020722745.1 Caldithrix sp. | reverse complement strand
TAGCAAGCCGCAGGCAAAAAGTCCACGGAGGGACTTTTTCAGAGGATACCTAAATAAAAAGCTACAGGCAAAGAATATATCTATAAAGATTTTAATATTTACAGTTTTTTTGTGGCGAAAAACTTCTTCGCTTTCCGGAAGCGACGTCCTGCCCGGATAGGGCACCACCCTTTGGTTAAACGTCTTTCTGCGCGTATTGGCAGGGAATGCAGATCGCGCTCGGGATTTAGAATTTGCTTTTAGCCGAAGTTGTCCATAAGACATTCCAGCAAACTGCACACGCTACTTCTCATAATAAACCTTATGTCGCATACGTGTGGGCTTTTTTTGTGGAAAGCAATTGCCATCCTGATATAGAATGTTAGTGTTGAACATGAATTCCATGTTTTCCAGTTTAGTAAATATGAAAATAAAAACGAAAATGATTCTCGCTGTTGGATCCATCGTTTTTCTTATCCTCTTTAATCTCGTTGGCATGATTGAGTTGGGTAAAACTGGATTGTTTCAGTTTCTTGAAAGAGAGCACACGGAATTTACCGTGCTAAAAAAAAATAGAATGGCGTCGTTGCAGGTTCTCGATCCCGTTGTTTCTTCTGCTGAAATACGCACTCTTCTTACGCGCGAATCTTCTTCCCGCGAAGACCTTGGCCTGCTCCCCATTTTGGAACAGAATATGGCAGAGCCTGAGCTTTGTTTGTCTTCTGTGATTCCACTGGAACGCTGGGGTTTTGAAGTACTCGGCTTTGGCGAAGCTTTTGATATTTGTGAAAAAGAGGGAAAAGATAATCTTGTAGCCCAGGGTCACATAAAGCACTATTTGTCTGGTTCTCTGGCATATCCCGGATTGCTGACAAACCTGAACCGATATCTCGTGGAGACCGAAAAAAACCGAAAAATTTTTTCTGACATGATTCCAAAAGCCAGGGCACTTGTCCAGACTCTGATTCTCGGAATTGATATTGGCCTTTCTGTGCTTGTCGTTTTATTTGTAACTCTCATGGCAATTTATATGACCCGCTCGCTCAAGCATTTGACTGAGGTGGTGCACAAAATGAAGGATGGTCACTTTAGTTACGAGCAGGATTTTTTTTCTAAAGACGAATTTGGCATGCTCGAGAAAGAGGTTAAATCGTTTAGTGAGCGCCTCTTTGAAATTGGCCAGAACGTGCGCAGCAGTGCGGAGCATCTTGCCGTGTCTGCCCAGGAAATTAATGCTACAGCGGATCTCATTTCTGGTGGAACCAATAACGAGGCCGCCACCATGGAAGAAATTACAGCATCTCTGGAAGAAATCTCCCGCTCTGCTTCCGAGGCCAGGGATGAGGCCGAAGCAGCTGCTGAAAAAAGCAGCGAAAGTTCTGATGTGACTCGTCGCAGTGGGCAGGCTGTGCAGGATTCCATGAAAAATCTTATGGAGATGATTCAGGAAATTCAGAACAAAAGTCGTGTAATTGAAGAAATAGCTTCTCAGACAAACCTTCTTTCATTGAACGCAACAATTGAGGCGGCCCGCGCGGGAGAACATGGCCGAGGATTTGCCGTTGTGGCCGGCGAGGTGTCCAAACTTGCTGATACATCGCAGGCAGGCGCAAAAGAGATTATTGCCCTTGTTCAACAGAGCGTCCAGAAATCAGAAAATGTATTAAAAGAAATTCAGTTGATAGTGCCGAGAATACAGCAAAGCGTTGAGCTTATTCAAAAAATTACGCTCACCTCTCAAAAGCAAACGGCAGCTATTTCTGAAATAAGCTCTGCAATTTTTCAGATCAATACTTCTGTGCAGCAGAATGCAAGCTCCGCAGAGGAACTTGCCGCTACCTCTGCGGAGATGAGAAACTTTTCCGAGACCTTAAAAGAAACAGTGGGCTTCTTTAAATAAGCTCTGAACGCGAAGCGAGCGAGCCTGCCCCGAGTGCCATTGCAAGGCAAT
>DYKF01000062.1 GCA_020722745.1 Caldithrix sp. | reverse complement strand
TTGTTGTCGCATTGGCCTTATTGAAAAATGTAGTGTTAAAATAAGGGCCTATAGCTCAGTTGGTTAGAGCAGCGGACTCATAATCCGCGGGTCCCAGGTTCGAGTCCTGGTGGGCCCACAATGAATCCTTCAAGACTGCGCTCGTGTGCCGTTTCCACGCTGCGGCAGGCTTTTTCTGCGCGGAATATTGAGGAGGCCTGGACGCCCGTTCTCGTTCCCTCCGGCGCCATCGAGCCGTATCTCGATGCTTTTTCTATAGCTTCCTCTTATGGGCACAGGGCTTTTTTGCCTACCTCTCCCGAGTTTGGTCTCAAGAAGGCATTCGCTTTTTCTGACGGGCTAGGCATCTACGAAATAGCCCACGCTTTTCGCGATGAAGAGCGAAGCCGACTACATGCACCCGAATTCACGATGGTGGAATGGTATTTGCGCAGTACATTGTACCGTGACCTGCCCGGCTGGGTGGAGTATTTGCTGCGCACACTTTCTGCGTCATCCTGTGCGCGAGAGTCCCGCAGTTTTTCTCCCGTAACCGTTGTTTTGCCGGCGCTCTATGAAAATCTTTTGGGACATTCTTTTCCGGAAACTCAGGAAAAATTTCAGGATGAATTCATGAATGTTGTAGAGCCGTGGCTGGCAACACAGGACTTTGTGTGCCTGTACGATTTTCCCGCCTATGCTCGCGGGATGGCAAAGTTGAACAGTGTTGGCCATGCGCAGCGAGTAGAGTGTTATCTGGATGGGCTGGAAATTGCGAACGGCTACCAAGAGATAGATTCCAAAGACGAAACCATTCGTATTTGGGAAGAGAACAATGCGCTGCGTCTCGCTTCAGGAAAAGAGCCTCATCCTATAGACGAGACTCTTGTCGAGTTATCCCATCGCCTGGTTGGCGTTTCTGGTATGGCCATGGGTTTGGAGCGCGTCCTGATGGCGCTCTGGAAAATTCCCCATATGAAAGATTTTGAACGCTAAGGTCAGTGGCTTTTTCTTTTGGCGCTCAGCTCCGGATATTTTTTCTCTATTCGCACAAGAAATGCCTCCCAGTCACCTTGAAAATTGCTGCCACTCTTTTCCATCAATATTCTTTTTACGCCATCGTGGGTATTGCTGCGCACGGTTTCGGGGGCAAGCTCTATAAATGATTCTGATGCAGCCAGTCGTGTGGCGATTAATTTGTCTTCTCTGGAGAGATTGTAAGATTCGAGAAGCAGCAGCCAGGCAAGCCTTTCCCTCGCTAAAAGGTTCTCTGCTTCTTCGGTCATCATTTCGTCTTCTTTTATGGAAATGATCGCGCGCGCCGTTTGCAGGTTTACCCAGCCCTCTTTAAGTGTGCTGAAATTTTCTGTTGCCGAAGAGGAAGATGACGATACGACAGACGCTGAGCTTTTACTGTTTTGTGTTACGCCGGTGTTTTCTTTTTCTGCCGTGCTGCAATAGGCCAGGAGCAGCATTGGCGCGATGGTGAATATTTTTTTCATGATTCAAGCTGTCAGGCTGATTTGTGTTTTCAAGTTTATTTTTGCAGCCGCAGGGATTGTTTTCGTTCGTTTTAATGCGATTAACTTTCTTATTGATGGATTAAATTTTTTCGTTAAGAATGCCTGCGAGAGTAAGCTGTTTTTGAAATGCGCGGTCAAATGATAATACTCCCGCATTCAAGTACGAAGATTGTACTGCAAGAAGAGCATCTCCCCAGTCTTTGACGGGGTCTGGCCACAAACTAAAAATTTGAAAAAGATCAACTCCGTCTATAAATATTCCCGGTGTTCTATCTATGGCGTGAATCATCAATTTTATCTCAGAAACTGGCCGATTGTAAACGGAAGTTAGAACGTATACTAATTCGGTCAATGTTGTTTCAGGAATATGTATTGTAGATTTACCCTCAAAGGAAGATTCTATATACTTTGTTGCGATTTTTTGCTGAATCAGATTTCGGTCGGTGAAATAGGACAGCAGAAAATTTGTATCTGCCATATACCGTTTCACTTTTTGGATTTCTCCAAGCGGTTTTCCTGTGCCGCGCTAATATCGTTTTCTACGCTGCCACTACCAACCTTTATAAATCCCATAAAATTACTCAAAGGATTATCGTTGCGGCGGATTCGAATGCCTTCTTCGGAGATATCCCACTCAATGCTATCGCTTGCTGTTAATTTTAATTTTTCTCTGACTTCTATCGGTATGGTCGTTTGAAAATTATCAGTAACTTCTGAATGCATAATACCCCTACAAGAAGCCGATTACTTTTGACAATAATTATTTTGTTCCCTTGAGGAGGGGTTGATTATTTTTGCAGCCGCAATGAATGCCTCAGAACTATCTTCTCCGAGAGGCCGCCGGGTGTGGTCCATGTTCCTGTAGCGCTCAACTGAAGAGAAGGGTTGTCGGCCAAAACAGAGCGAATGGTTCCCGTTGAGCCAATGCGCTCAAAGGAAAGATCGACCGTGTTCCAGATTTCCGGAAGATTTGTCTCTTTTGCGAATGCTCCCCCCCGTACATTTTCAAGCACAAATATGCCGTAGCCCCGGTGGTTTATATACAGGTCTGCAAAGCGTTCTCCAAAGCTCGCAAATTTATACGAGCCCGTTATCTTCTCCGCTTCTGAGATATAATGCGAAGGGAGCCATTTGTCAAGTAGAGATCCCGATAGAGTACTGTTTACTCCGAGTTCTCCCGATAAATACGGAATGTTGGAAGGATAATCCAGGCGAGCTTTAAGAAAATTTCCGGTGCCGGGACTCTCAAACAGAAACGACGAATAGATTCCGGTTGCGCGAATCTGGCCCGACACAGGCAGGGCAACTTTGGGTGCATGGTTGTAAGAATCTATTTGTATGTCCAGAGTGTAATTGCCGGTTTCCAGAAACTGACGAAAGAAAAGCCGGTCGCGCAGACGGGATGGCAACCACGTATATTCCAGACCTTTGAGGATGCTCTCTTCTCTGTAATTTGCAAAGGCATCAAAAAAAGGACGTATATCTTCGGTATAAATATTTTTGGCCGTTGCCCTGGCCATAAGCTGCGAAGAAACGCGCATTTCCTGGCGTTTGCGGGAATAGTCGTATCCTCGCATTAAGGGAAAATCGACGGGAATAAATTCAAAGGGCAGCAGTTCCACACTGCCATTTCCAGACAGGGCGAGATCGCTCTGTCCCGTCTGGATGGTTGTCTTAAACCGGACCTCTTTACTGGCGAATTGCAGTTCCAGTTCTGGAATATCAATATCCGGAAAATTATTAGCCGCAATTTCTGTTTTGTGAAACGAGATATGGCCTGCCGGAATTGCGCCGTTTTGTCCCGGTTCCAGGGAGAACTCTATATCTGGAATGGTACGGGTCGTCATTCCTCCTGGCAGTGAAAACAGAATTCTATAGTCTGGTTTTTGGGGTTGCAGCTTTACGGAAAACTGCCGAGGCCAGGAGAGAGAATTGTCCCATTTCCCGCTTAATTGATAATTAGACTTTTCAAGGTCTCCAGAAGAAGTAAGCGCTAAAGACTTTGCTTTTTTTTCTGCGTGAATTGCAGCGGACAGATTGTTTATGAAATAGAATTGATTTCCACTGGAATCGGCTACTTTGAAATCAGAGAGAGTAATGTTACCGGTGAGCGAAGAGCTGTCTGAGTCTATGCTGCGCTGCAGTGCAAATTTTCCTTCGATAATTCCATCCGTGATCTGGTGATCGCGCAACCACCAGTTAAAAAATTCTGCCTTAAAGTTTTCTCCTTTCCAGTAGACATAATAAGAAGAAATAAGACATGCTTTCTCGCAGGTATCCAGCGAGTAGTTTACTTTTCCCTTTCCTTCTTCCTGGCTGTGGTACGCAAAGGAACCACGAAGAGTTTCTCGGGAATACTCTAAATGTGAGCGACTAATTTTCAGAGAAATATTTTTTTTGTGATAGGTTCCGTCCGTTAAGATAATATTTGCGGTTCCAGAACCAGACTCAATTTTCCAGTTTTTGTTTTGTTCAGAAAGTTTTCTAAACTGTTCTTTGGCTGCCACGGATAGAGTCCCCCCCTCAATGGGAATATAGAGTACGGGATTTTGCAGTTCCATGATGATTTGTTGCTTGTGCATTCTGATCCAGATTCTCTCTGCGGAGGCAAAGAGAAGGCCGCGTGAAAAGTCGGCTTCCCTTGAAATAGCGGGGGCGAGGACTTCGAGACCTTTCCATGGGTGCAGCCGAACGGCATCCCAGGAAATTGCCAGCACGCTTTCGGATTTAAATTTCTCGAGAATTTGTGAGTATTGCTGTTCTTTCTCTTTTGCGAAAATGAGGAATAGAAACCACAGCAGGATAGACAGAGCTCCCACAGCGAGGAAAAGTATTGTCGAAAAAAAAACAATTCGTTTAAGAGTTAATTTTAGAGAGGTGCCCATAAGTATATATTCCGGAGTCGTGCCCATCTGAAAAAACAAAATTGACGGCATAGTTTCCTACCCAGGAGAAGTTGCGGATTTCCATGGTGATGGGCAGTCCTTTGGGACCTCCAGGCAGATTGCACGAAGCGCAGGGGCAGGATTTGCGCAACAGCATGGCCGGAATCCGCTGGATTTTTCCGGAATCCCAGACGATAACCAGCTGGTTAGGGCTCTCTGTAGAGTCTAATAGTTCTACGCTGATGCTGCTCGGTTTCATTTTGCTCCTTCTATATGGATCCCCGTAAGGGAGTTTTGTGTTTGAATAAATAGAACGCCGTTTTTATATTTGAGGGAAATGGCGGGCGAATCCAGTGGCGTGCTCCAGAATATGCCTTTGTCTCCTAAAAGCAACAATTGTTTTTCTGTCGCTACCGCAAGATAATCCTGAAACGCAACGCTGTGAGCAGATTCAATCTCATATGATGAAATCTGCGGCAGGGGATATGTACGAAATTTTTTCGATGACTGAAAAATGAGCAGTACTCCCTGTTCTCCCGCTGGCACTACTGCCAGCATGGCATGGCGCGAAAGGCCAAGTGGAAGAGAAAAGACATAACTGCCGGGAAGTGTAAAGCCCTTTTCCACGGATGCCTGGAATGTTCTGCCCTGCATTGCTTTTTGGGGCGAGAGCACGGCAAGAAGATCGGTCTGTGGATTTTTGGGGTTTCTGTAGTGGAGCAATATTTTCTCTTCACTGAGCTCCATGGTTTTGAGAATGTCCGGGGCATGCAGAAGGGCGCGCCGGTTCTGGTCGAGATGAAACAGGGCGATCTGTCCATCGAGAGAAGCAGTAATGGCTTGTGCGGGAAATCCTTGGGGAGCAAATTTCCACTGGTGAAAAATAAGTCCTTCAATGGATGCAAGCTCTTTGAGATCGGGATTGGTAAATGCCATGCGCGAGTGATCGCCCGCAGCAGCGAGAAAAAATCGTCCATCTGGAGAGGTTTCCAGATAGCGGCTTTCGGGTCTGGATAAAATAGGAGCCCCGTGTACATCAAAGAAATGAACTGACTGGCCCAACTGAGGAAACCATGTGACGAAAGATAAATCGTCCGGAAACGTGACGTATCCATTTTGCTCTTTTTGTATGGCGTCGTAGCCCGCCGGAGGCACCACCACCCTGTTTCCGACTTCTTTATCTGAAACGCGTAAAATGGAATAGCGGCCCGGCTCTTCTTTCCAGGCAAAGGAGACCGTTGGCAGATGAGCGTTCTTGAAAGCTGTACCGTCGGCAGACCAAGAGAACACGGTAGAGGCATGCGGCAGAAGCGAGAGTCTGGTGAGCGGAAGATGGAGGAACAGCCAGAACGAAACAGCAAAGATCGGTATGGCCAGCCGGTTCATGTGGCCTCCTGTTCCTTCATTTTTTTTCGTTCGCGCAGAATGTCCATATATGTTCCGTATTCTCCTTTAAACTGCTCGTAACTGTAGATGTAATATTCGTAGCCCTGCTCCGTGAGGAACAGCTGGCGGTTATGGGAAAAGCGTTCTTCGCTGGATTCCGACGAAATGAGCGAGTAGAACATGGCCTGGTTGCCACCCTCTTTGGGGCGCAGCACTCGACCCAGTCGCTGCGCTTCCTCCTGGCGGGAACCGAACGTGCCGCTGATCTGTATGGCAACGTTGGCGTCAGGAAGATCTATCGAAAAGTTTGCCACCTTGGAGACGACGAGTGCCTTGACTTCCCCTGTGCGGAACGCCTGGTACAGAATCGTTCTTTCCGACAGTGGCGTTTTTCCGGTGATGAGCGGAATCTGGAATCGTTTGGATATTTTTTCTATCTGGTCAATATACTGCCCAATAATCAGAACTTGGTCATTTTTGTGGCGGTGCAGCAGAACGCCGATGGCCCGCATTTTCTCAGGGTTTTCGGAAGAGAGGCGAAACTTTTCGCGGTCGTCTGCAACCGAGTACATCCCGCGCATAAGGGAGCGCATGGGCACGCGAACTTCCACGCATTTTGCCTCTGCAATCCACGATTTTTTTTCGAGCTCTTTCCAGGCGACTTCGTATTTTTTGGGACCGATAAGGGAGAACACGTCCTCTTCTAATCCGTCCTCGCGAACGAGCGTGGCGGTAAGACCGAGTCTTCGTTTTGCCTGAAGCTCGCTCGTCATGCGGAACACAGGGGCTGGCAACAGGTGAACCTCGTCGTACACGATAAAGCCCCAGTTGTTGGACGAGAACAAATGGAAGTGCGTAAATTCGCCGCCCTTTTTTTTGCGGTGCGTGAGAATATTGTAAGTGGCGATGGTGATTGGTTTGATTTCTTTTTTGTCGCCAGAGTACTCGCCAATATCTTCTTCCTTGATGGTAGTTTTGTCGAGGATTTCGTTTTTCCACTGGCGGATAGAAAGGGTATTGGTAACGAGAATGAGAGTCTGTGCGCCCACCGCATGCATGGCTCCAATCCCCACGATAGTTTTTCCGGCTCCACAAGGCAGAACGACAACGCCGGAACCGCCCTCTACAGAGCCGCCCGCATAAAAGGCATCGATAGATGCTTTCTGGTAATCGCGGATAATAAAATCGCGGCCTGTTTTTGTTATGGTCAGCAGTTCAAATTTGTGCTCGTTTCCCTGGTCGTAGCCGGCAATGTCTTCTACGGGAAACCCGATTTTGATGAGCGCCTGCTTTACATGGCCACGAAAATCCGGGTTGATGTAGATTGTATTGGCATCTTTGGGCCCCTGCAGATAGGGCTGCACTTTTTTATTGCGGCTTATCTCCTTTATATAATTGGCATCTTTGGAATGCAGAACGAGATCTCCGGTTTCGTCGCGAAGCAGCTTCAGCTTTCCATAGCGGGAAAGCTGGGTTGCAATTTCCGCGTTGACTACCTGCGGAACGGGATATTTGGAAAATTTGTACAGCGCATCTATAATGGCCTCTGCGCTCAGCCTGCTGGCTGCTGCATTCCAGAGGGAAAGCGGCGTGATGCGATAGGTGTGCAGATACTCAGGAGACTTTTCTAATTCCGCAAAGCGGCTGATGATGGTGCGCGCCTCTTCAAAGGCAGGATGGTCTACCTCGAGGAGGAGAGTTTTATCTGACTGAACGATGAGTGGCTTTTGATCTAAATCTTCCATTTTGTTTTTGCTCCCACTTTGCTGTGATTTTGAGCCGCTTAACCAGCTGGAGCTTGTGACCTTTTAAGGCGCACCCGCTCTAATTTTACAGAGTGAGGATTGCGAGACAGCTTATGGAGACAGCTTGTCCAGTAAAAAAAGGTTTGCGTAAAAAGATAAAGGAACAAAATAACTGGCATAATTGGAAAGAGCGGAGCGGGTAAAACAACTCTGGTAGATGTTCTACTTGGGCTGCTGCCTTTGGCGAGTGGTGAATTGCGCGTAGATGGACGCGTGTTAGAGGAAAAAGATTTTTCTGCCTGGCAGAAGTCGCTGGGGTATGTGCCGCAGCATATTTTTTGACGGACGATACCATTGCCGCCAACATTGCCTTTGTTGCCGATGCCCGCAACATTGATATGGCTGCCGTGGAGCGTGCGGCCCGCGATGCTCAGATTCACGATTTTATTGTGAATGAACTTCCCGAAGGTTACGCAACCAATGTGGGCGAGCGGGGGGTTCGGCTTTCTGGCGGGCAGCGGCAGAGAATTGGCATTGCCCGCGCGCTGTACACCAATCCCTCTGTTCTCGTATTGGACGAGGCAACGAGTGCTTTAGATGAGCCCACAGAGGAGGCGGTTCTCGATGCGGTAACCTGCCTGAAGGACAAAACGATAATCATGATTACGCATCGCACTTCTACTCTCAAAGTGTGCCATACCATATACCGGCTGGAGAAGGGTAAACTGGTTGATAAGGCTTGAGGTTAAAAATTTTGAAAAAAAATTAAGTAAGCTCTGAAAAAGTTTCAGAGCTTACTTCCGGTACATGGATGTACCGGCAAAACGCGGAGAAAACACCGGTTTTCGCAGCGTTTTGGAGCAAAACAGCGGGCTTTGCCCGTGTTTTGCGATCTGAAAAAGTCCACGGAGGGACTTTTTCAGAGGTTACTTAAATGTTCTCTTCATTACACACTGCAAGGTAAAAGTATGCCTTGAGCTGCTTGACAAGGGCTATAGGCGGAAGATAGTTTACCATGGCCGTTTTAGAAGTACGCCTCACTCCCGAAGAAATTGATTATTTCAGGAACTCTGTTTCTAAATTTGACTCTGCGGCAAAAACTTTTGTCTTTGGTTCGCGTGCCAATCCGGATGTCCGTGGTGGAGATATAGATATATTGATCCTTTCCGACAAAATCAGCAGGCACGAGCTCCGCCACATTCGGACAGGATTTCAGGAACGCTTTGGAGATCAGAAAGTTGACCTTGTGCTGGATTCACCGGAGCCAGTGAAGATTTTTACGGCAAAAATTCTCAAGGATGCTGTCCCATTATGAAGCAAACAGAGCTCTTAATTTCGCGAGTATATGCAACAGTTACAGAGTCAACGAGACTGGTTGCAACGCTCTTTTGACCAGTGTTCTGATGTTGGTGAAATCTCTTCCCTTGCGCCAGAGCAGTTTGATTCTTTTGAGGCACTTTGTTCCCGCTACGCAAGGACAGTTGACTTTTTAGTGCGGAAAGTATTTAGGGCCCTCGATGAGCTTGAATTTGAAGCACAGGGTACGTTGATCGATGTTGTAAACCGTGCCCACAAACGTGGTTTTTTTGACAAGATAGACGATATCAAGCGTGTTCGCGATATTCGCAATGAAATTGCCCACGAGTATCTCGATGATATGCTTTTGTCTCTTTTTTCTGATGTCTTAGAGTCTACTCTGGTTGTTCTGGAAATCTTAGATAGAACTATGTTATACGCGAAAGAGAGAAATTTAATCCCTTGATCTTGAAGCTTGTGCTGCTTAAAAATTCTGCCCGATTTCGTCGAGTGTGGGCAGGTTGATTTCTTTTCGGGGAGTAAAGGCGATTTCGTGATTTAATGCATGGAGAATGCGGTCGAAAGTTTTTAGCGATATGGAAGCAATCTCTCCGCGCTCCAGTCTTCCGAGAGTGATTCTGCTGATCCCGGATTTTTCTGCGAGTTGCTGCTGGGTGAGTCCATATTCTTTTCGTAGTTTTCTGATTTCAATTCCAGTTTCGTATAATTTCATCGGGCAGTTCCTTGTGCGTTTTATCCAAATTTTGGAGCGAAAACTTCCATGCATCGAGCATTCTGCTGCCTATGGATTCAAATTCCGGATTCGTTTTCACGTAGCTTTCTAACTCATCTGTGGTTTGTTTGAGTGCATTTACGCACTCGTCGTAGTATTTCTGTGCGTCAGCGACAGTTAACAGGCAAAATTCTTTTCCAAACCGGATGAGATATTTTTTTCCAAACCAGAGTTTTTTCCCAAACATGGTCAGCGCCGGCTTGTCTCTGTAAACGTAGGCAACCGTGCTTATGATGTCGTAGGCCGGAGCCAATTTTATTTCTTTTTTCGGATTGTTGGTATAGAGAACGCCGAAGTTTTTGAGGTGAGCGTCTCCGTTTTTGAGAAGATAGTTCATGACGATTATTTTGAACAGATTAGCCATCGCTGTTTCTTGATTGGTCGTGGCATTGTAAATTGTGCGGGCTATCTGCTCGTAGCTTCCATTGTACTTTTCGTCTTTATTTTTACCCAGTAGAACGACGACTTCTTCAAATCCCCAAAAACGGTTTGTATCTGGATTAAAATTAAATCGTTCTACAATGAGAAAGCGGTTGTTTTGGGAAAGAGCAACGGAGGCAACGGGAACTCCTGATCGCTTTACCGCCTGGAGGCAATAGTATTCGTTTAAAGCAAGCTGCGGGTACTCTGCACCCCACGTTTTTACGATATATTCTTTGAATGGCAGAGACTCTTTTTCGCGCAGAAGGGCCAGCGTTTTAGGTTGCACGCCAGAAACCGCGTTTCTCTCGAGGAAGCTGTCCACAAGTTTTGCAAATGTGTCTTCGCTGTCATTTTTGATAACAAAATCTAAATCGAGATATTTAAACTCTTTTTCCGCAAACTCGCTTTTGTATGTGAGGCGTCCGTACATATTTGGAGCCAGAAAGGAAAACAGCAGGTAGTCGGTGAGACGGCCAAATTCTTTGGAGAGTTGATTTTTGAGCAGTTCAAAGAGATAGCCTTCGGGCATATTCATATCAAAAATGGGGTGCAGTTTTCTTTTCCAAATATAGCTCGAAGGCTTGTACGGCATGATGAGTGAAATTGTTTGCTCCTTTTGCGTGTAATTGAAAACGTACAAATCCTTATCTTCCTCGTATAGGAGCTCCCCTGCCTTTTGTGCATTTTGAGGATCACAAAAAATAGCCACCTCAATCATGTAGTAAAGATAAAAGTATGAAACATTTTGTCAATATTATATCTGAATGATGCATAGATTTATCATTATTCATTGAAAGAATACGCAAATAAATTGCGGTCGTTCCCAGTGCTGTTCTAGAAGCTGTTGAGCTGCACGATTTTTTTTACCAATTGTATGGAAACATCCCGCTGTGCCATACCCATGGAAGATTTGGATGTAGTCCCTTGGCTGAAACATACAAACAAACAACAGGGAGGATTTTGCTGTTTGACATCATGAGTGGCCAATTCTATTTTTGTCTATGAGTTTCGTAACGCGTGCAATGTCTTTTCTGGCTGATTTTTTTCTCTCTGTTGTGCGGAGCCGCAAAATTTTATGGGAGCTAACGCGCCAGGATTTAAGGCAGCGTTATCTTGGTTCTGTTCTTGGTATTCTATGGGCTTTTATCCAGCCATTGATTACTATCCTTGTTTTCTGGTTTATTTTTTCCGTTGGATTTAAATCCCAGCCGGTGAAAGATGTGCCTTTTATCTTGTGGTTTATCAGTGGAATTATTCCCTGGTTTTTTATTTCCGATGCTTTGCAAAACGGAACCGGCGCCGTATTGGCCAAACCCTATCTTGTGAAAAAAATCGTATTTCAGGTTCGTTTGCTGCCCGTGATACAGCTTATGTCTTCCATGGCGATCCATTTGTTTTTTATTGGAATTCTTATAGTTTTCTTTTTGCTGTACGGTCATTATCCCAGTATTCATTGGCTGCAAATTCCCTATTTTACTATAGGGGCCATTTTCCTTTTACTTGGTCTTACCTGGTTTACTTCTGCCGTCACTGTTTTTTTTCGCGACTTTGGCCAGCTCGTTGCTGTTGTTGTTCAGCTTGGTTTTTGGGTGACCCCTGTCATGTGGTCGTTTGATATTATGCCAGAAAAATTTTGGCCTTACTTAAAATTGAATCCTGTTTTTTATATTACGGAAGGCTATCGCAACGCCATGCTTGGTTCATCCTGGTTTTGGCAGTTCCCTGAATGGACAATTTATTTCTGGGTTTTTAGTGGCATTACTTTTTTCTCTGGTGCTTTTGTGTTTGCCCGCCTCCGCCGCCATTTTGCCGATGTTTTGTGATTTTCTGTGAGCCGGATTATGCGCCTGGACGAAAAGGAGGCTAAGATAATCGTAAACGAGGCACGCAGGGTGTTTGGTTCTAAAACGCATGTTTATTTGTTCGGCAGCCGCGTAGATGACACTAAAAAGGGTGGTGACATTGATTTATTCATTGAAACAGAGAAAAGGGATTCTCTGTTTGCGGATAAAATTTTATTTCTTGCTTTGGTTAAAAGCCAGATTGGTGATCAGCGCATAGACGTTATTTTTGCTGAAGATCCCGAGAGATTGATAGAACAGGAGGCGCGCAAATGGGCGATTCCGCTGATCTATTGAAAGTCAGGCTTATGGATGCTTATGCGGAAGCAGAACAGCATCTTTTGAGATTGGAAGATGCTTTAGATTATTTGTCGCAAAAACAATCTTTTCCTCTGTCCGTTGATGATTTTGAAACATTGATTCAAGACCGGATAGGTTTAGCCTTTGTGGATCAGGTGATTTATCGTTTTTCTAAGGTTCAGGATACTATGGGAGCGAAACTGCTGAAGGCCTTTGTTGTATACCAAGGCGAGTCGTCTGCACGTCCATTTCGCGATATCCTTAACGATTTGGAAAAACAGGGTATTTTATCAGTAGACATTTGGTTTGCTCTTCGGGAGTTGCGCAATATTATTGCTCATGATTACAGCAGGGGTAACGAAACAGCTTTGTTCTTAGTGAACCATATAGCTGAGCGCATACCAGACGTAACGAATATTCTTTTGCAGTTAAAAACTGCGGCAGGCTTTTCATAAGCTTGACGCTAAGAATGCGAATTTGTTTTTGTAATATTATCCATGTCTGACATTGCCATTAAAGTTGAACATTTAACCAAGGTGTACCACCTGTACAATTCCCCTCGCGACCGGTTTAAAGAAGCGCTGCATCCTTTGCGCAAAAAGTTTCATCACGATTTTTACGCAGTCAACGACGTAAGTTTTGAGATAAAACGCGGCGAAACTATCGGCATTATTGGACAGAACGGTTCTGGCAAATCCACTCTTTTGAAGATGATTACCGGCGTTCTCACACCTACCTCTGGGACTATCGAGGTGAATGGTCGCATTTCTTCTTTGCTGGAGCTTGGCACCGGTTTTAATCCGGACATGACTGGTTTGGAGAATATCTATTTTTACGGCACCATTAACGGGATGACGCATGAACAAATGTCTGCCAGGGTGGACGACATTGTTTCTTTTGCTGACATTGGT
>DYKF01000315.1 GCA_020722745.1 Caldithrix sp. | reverse complement strand
TTCGAGCGCGAGGCCAAAGCGTTGGCGCGCCTGACGCATCCCAACATCGTCAAGGTGACGGATTACGGGGAGCATGAAGGCAAACCCTACCTTGTGATGGAATACCTGCCGGGCGGAACGCTCAAACAGAAATTGGGCAAACCCATCCTGTGGCGTGAAGCCATCACAATTCTGCTCCCCATCGCCCGCGCCCTGGACTTTGCCCACCGCCAGAACATGATCCACCGCGACGTGAAACCATCCAACATCCTCATCACTGCCGATGGCGAACCGATGTTGACCGATTTCGGCGTCGCCAAGATATTGGATTTGGAGGAGACCCAGGACCTGACCGGCACCGGCATGGGCATCGGCACGCCTGAATATATGGCCCCGGAGCAGGTCACTGCCAAGACTGTTGACCACCGCGCCGACATCTACGCGCTGGGCGTGGTTCTTTATGAAATGGTGACGGGCAGAAAGCCTTTTGTGGCCGATACCCCGATGGCGGTGTTGATTAAGCAGGCCACTGAGTCATTACCGAGGCCGAGTCTTTTTGTGCCAAATTTGCCCGATGGGGTGGAAAAGGTGTTGATCAAAATCTTATCCAAGAATCCCAATGACCGTTATCAAAGTATGGGCGAGTTGTCTGCGGCATGGCAGGGCGAATTGGAATTGAAAGGACAGGCAACCATCTCCGCGTCTCAGACGGGAAAGAGCAAAAAAACACCTGTAGTCTCCACGATTGAAGAAACGCTCGATACAGTAGAAGAAGGAAAAATTGAAACTGTTGCGCAATCCTTCGAGGCTGATGGAATTAGAAAACCGAAAACACCAAAGAACAAAGAAAAGATTCGCAATGTCATTTCTGAAAGCGCGATGATTAATTTGTCCAACTTTTTCGCGCAAAGGCTGGTGATGGATGCCAGATTTTCCCCGGATTATGAACTTATTGTTATTGCGGCAAACAATGGAGTTTATTCTTATGATGCAGAAAGGCTTTCGAAAATCGGGTTCTGGAGATCGAAAGCCTCCCCCACAAGTATTGCAGTTTCAACGATTAAGAATCAAATCGTTTTAGGAACAGATACAGGGACCATCAACTTCTTGAATGCGTCGAATTTGATATTAACCAAAACTCTTGAGATACATACCGAGGGAATAAACGAAATATCCGTCTCCAACAGCGGAAAGAAAATAGCGACCGCATCTGATGATGGTACGATTTGTGTTGTTTCAAACAAAGGGAGTTTGCTCCATCGCTTGAAATGGCATAAAAACGCCATTGGTTCTGCCAAAATTTTCCCGGACGAATCGATGCTGATTGCTGGCTCAACGGATTGTTTTGTAAGTATTTGGGATTTGACCAGTGGCAATCTATTAGAAAGCAGGAAATTCAAAAACGGGATTGTCAGCGTTGCAGTTGCCAATCAAAGTGAGGTTGTTGCCATTGGAACCGAGAGTGGAAAAATTCATATCTGGGATAGACGGACAAACAACCTTCGTGACCTTAACTATCATTCAGATTGGGTCGGATGTCTTTCGTTTTCGCCAGATGGATTACTACTTGCAAGTGGTTCAGATGACAAGGATATCTGTATTTGGGATTTTCGAACAGGAAAATTGTTGAGTGTGTTTTCAGGACACGCGGACAGTGTGGTCTCCGTACAATTCTCGCCAGACGGGGAAGAATTGCTCTCCGGTTCTTTGGACGGCACATGCAGGCTTTGGGAAATTCCCGAGGCCTGAAAAAAGAAATAATCTGGAGTCTCCCATGCCCACCATTCACTCCTTCCACCTCTCCGATCCCGGCCAAAAGCGCGCCAACAACGAGGACGCGGTCGGGTCGTTCGAGCCGAAAGACGCGCGCCAGTTGAGACAAAGCGGATGTCTCTACGTTGTTGCAGACGGCTTGGGCGGCCACCAAATGGGCGAGCAGGCCAGCCGCCTGGTCGTGGACAGCCT
>DYKF01000314.1:333-1956 GCA_020722745.1 Caldithrix sp. | reverse complement strand
AGTAGGTGGTAACGCCGGATACGCCCATTACGGCGGTTATTGCCCATGCTGCGATGTAGAGGGTTTGGCGTAGTTCGGGTTTCAGTTGCAGGGTGCGTTCATTTTCTAAGCGCACGGGTTCATGTATGCTTCTTGGTTGCATAACTCAATACTCCATTATTGGGTTGTGAAGTCCTGCCTCAGTGTTAGCGCACTGGGGTAGGGCGACTATATTACAAACGGTTGTAATTTCCGGTTAGCTTCTTCCTCGTCTCCTTTTGTTGCGTGGTAAAGGGTTTCCAGTGCGAAATATTTCTGTTTCAGCGTTTCTGCCTGATTCCACAATGCCGCATCGTTGGTTAATTTGGAGTTGTGTTGCAGGGATTTAATTTCACCCGCCAACTCCCGCAATTCTGCCGCTATTTTGTTTGAATTCTCTGCCGCAGAGGCAGTGTTCTTTCTATCAATTGCCTGTTGCTGCTCAATCCCCCAATCGTGTCCCCAATCCTCCTCTAGCGCATTGTTAAGATAACCCGCGTAAGACTTGGCAGCATTGGCGTTGGTGTACAGGATGTTACGTTTCACGTAATCAAAGCCGTGTTGCTTTTCCGCTTCTTCAATCGTTGCTCGTACTGCTTTTTTTGAACGGTGATCGTTGGGGACGAATGACAGCAGGGTGGTGACTAAATCCAAATCCGTTGGGGCTGGTAGGCTTAGGTGCAACTGTTCCTCGGTTGCTGGGGCTGGTAGTAATCCGGCACGGTTGATTGCAAACACGCGGAAGCTGAGGGCGGTTACAGGTCGTCCGCGTCTGATCTCGTCGTAGTTGAAACCAATGTCGGCTTTAGCTGCTAATTCTTTCTTAGCTGCTTCCAAAACCCATTGTTTGAAAGTTTTGTATTCTGGATAAAGCTCTATCGCCTCTTGTGCCTTATCGAACTTGTCCGTTCTTGGGATAGCTTCAACGCTGACTCCTAGCAACTTCCGCAGTTCACCCAGTTCAAATTCGTAGGTTTTGGCGTAGGGATTGTGGTCGCGTTTTTGCTTCAGCAGCATATACAGGCGATTGGTGTAGACGCTTTTGAAGCTCAGGAGCATCGCTAGTTTGCATTGGGTGAAGTTGGTGTTTAGCCCTATCAGATAAGGCAGCATCATTTCGTCTAAACGGATGTCAACAACTCCAGAACCGGGTTCATAGTTGGCAGAGGCTACCCAGTGCGTTTGCAATTCTCCACCATTCTGCTTTTGGATTGTTACCACCCGACTTAGCAGGGATTTGCTGATGTATTTCATTTCGTCGTAAGCCGAGCTTTTGGATACACCTAGAAAATCAGCGAATTCACCAATTGGAACGGGGTAGATCGTCAGCTTGGTGTCGGTGGGTTGTATCTTGGCAATCACGGTCATCAGTAGCCGCATTTCACTTACGGGCAGGCTGTAACGTGCCAGTACCAGTTCGTTCGATTGGGTAACAATCGCAGTGGATGGCGGCAGCTTCCGCTTACTCTTTGGTAATACTTTAGTCATATCGTTTAATTATTAAGCTAACCGCAAGGATTTTGGTGTTAACCGCTATCGCGGCAAATCAGACAAACCGAAATTGGTTGTTTTATGACCAATAGCAGGGGGTTTTAGTCGATTCTA
>DYKF01000314.1:0-233 GCA_020722745.1 Caldithrix sp. | reverse complement strand
CACCAAAATCCTTGCGCTTCACACCAAAATCCTTGCGCTTCACACCAAAATCCTTGCGCTTCACACCAAAATCCTTAATTAATTCAATTGCTTAAGTTCGCTATAAACATCTTAAACAGTTAAAACAATTAAAACAAACAAACATACGTGCGCGTGAAACTCCCGCTATTACCAACACCAGTTTGTTAGTCAGTTTTTTCGCTTCGCTTTGGGGAAAGAAAAAGCAGGCAGGG
>DYKF01000313.1 GCA_020722745.1 Caldithrix sp. | reverse complement strand
AAATAGATGTCGTAGTTTTCGCCCCCGTGTTTTGTGCCCGTAGGGTAAATGCGTAAGCCGCAGGCAAAAAGTCCACGGAGGGACTTTTTGCCTGCGGCTCGTTGCACGTTCAGAGGTTACTTAAAGTATTCGGCTTTGCCCGCTCAATGGAATTTTCCAGACTTTTACTCCGCAATAATGGCTTCCTTCGGGGCAGCGTGGCTTTACGGAATGGCGCAACGCACAGGGGGCAGCAAGATACGCTTCGAGGGCAGGAAACACGTCTGCAATGGAAAGGGCCTCGAGCCGGGTGGTTTGCCATATTTCTTCCTGGGCGTTAAAACACAGACGAATCTTAAAGCGGTGAAACAGATTCAATAGATCCGCTGATTCCACATAGCGCACCGGAAAAGAATTAGGAATTAAATAAGCTAAATCGTAAAGCGAAATTCCCTGCTGGTACAGGCTGCGAATTAGAGAGAAAGTTTTTTCCACGGAGTCATGGTATACTGCGAGAGCTTTTTCAGAATGTTGAAGCAATGCCGGTGTAATAAATTCCGTTTTCAGCGAAATCTGCGAAGGTAAGTTGGGGCGCGTTCCGGGTATGGTTCTGTGTCGCTGCGCCTGTGAATCTGCCGTGTGTGATATTTTTTTCTGAAATTGAAAAGTTAGTGTATTTAAAATTCTCGACTTTGCATCCAGAGTTAACGGATACAACATAGAGGCAGTTCCGGGGTTTTCTTCTGGGGAGAGCAGCAGGCGCAGAATATTTTCGGTAGAGGGTGGTTCGCTTCCGACTGCAGATAGCCAGCCGAGTGCAAGAAGTTCATCGGGCGAGTGCGGGTATGCGATAAGCCGCGCATTGTTTCCCTGCAGGGATTCATCAAACAGATGGTTGGCCCGTTCTGCCTGTACTGGCAATACTTCCGAGCTGTCTTGTTTTTTCGGTTCAGGAAATTCGCTGGCAAGTTCGGGATGCTTCGAAAGGACGGCTTGCAGCATTTTTAGAACGAGAACAATCTGCTCGGTAAGACCAGTCGAGTGTATGGTGAATGCATAGCGCATGAATGTGAGTTGTGATACGGTGTGGTATAAATAGGCTTTCGTTGCGATGGGAAGAACATAGCGAGCCGCTTCTATTGCTTTTTTTTGCACGGCCCGATCATTTGTGGCATTGCGTTCTTTTGTGCGGAATCTTTTGTAATAGAGATTTGCAGCCGGTTCCATGAGCAGAGTCGTAATAGTTTCGTATGCTGTAACCATGGCCTGCATGTGGTCGTGTACCTCGCTCCTTTGGAGCGAAGCAGGAAGAGAGTACCAGTCTTTTCCCGAATGCACGCGCGTGTACCGCTGTGAAACCTGCTCGGAATTGTAATAGGGGTGAGCATGCAGAAAGTCGTGAATGAGATGGCGCGAAACACCCTCTATTGCAAAAACAAAATGATTGTGCTGTCGCGTGGTCAGGTGGCCGGAATCAAGCGTATTTTGCAGCACTTTACGGGAAAGTTCAGGGTTGCATTCATGGCTGTCCCGGGGAGTAACGAGCCCACTGTTGCTGTAGCAGGTTCGCGCACTGCCTGCCGCAAGGCCGGACGGATCTGCCGGGGAATCGAGAAGCGTCACGCGCAGGGGAGATTGTTCCATCTCTTTTGCATACGCGCGCAAATATTCCTGTAGGGGAAACGCCATTGGGTAGAATTAAATTTTTTGCTGTGCTGGCAAGCACAAGGGAGCCCTATGCGGCCTGTCCTGAGCGTTAGCCGAAGGGGCGGCACTTGGATGCAAAAAAGTTCTGTTGCCAATGGGAAGCAGATCTGTTAGCCTCTTTTGCTACAGTTGCGCAAATAGCGAGAATGAAAATCGTAAACTTGGGTCTGCTGTCTTGCGAAGTGAGAATAGCTAACGGTGCGTATTTAGGGATAGAATACAATTAAGTAAGCTCTGAAAAAGTTTGCCTGAGGCTCGCTTCGCGTTCAGAGCTTA
>DYKF01000312.1 GCA_020722745.1 Caldithrix sp. | reverse complement strand
TAAACTTTATGGCGAATATGTCATCTCGGAGTATTTTACAGGCAATGTCTATTTTGACAGCCCGCTTTTGCTTGTTCCGAACAACGCGACAGTCGGCTCGACCCATACTTCCCAATCTTCTTACGCGTTAAACATTTCTGATCATACGTATCATGTCAAAATCACATCGACGGCAAAGTTTCTTGGCCTTGAAAATGTTCAAACGGCTAACAGGACCCTGAAAGACTGTTTTAAGGGATCTGTTCAATTGGACCAGTATATCGTGGAAATCGGCCAATATATACCCGGGGATACGGTCTATTACTGGTTTTACAAAGGCGTGGGATGTGTTAAATACCAAAGCGGCGGAAATACCTATACGATTACAGCTTCCAGCATCAATGGAGTCAACGAGACATATTAAGAAAGCAAAATAGCAAGCCCGGAGTCAAGGTTAACTAGGGTCAGAGACATATTATTTCGGTTAACCAGGGTCAGAAGTTAACCGGGTCAGAGACATATTACTTGACCCCGGTTAAATCCTGCTTTTCTTTGGCCGTCCTGATTGACCCGGTCTCACCCGCCGGCCCAACGCACGTGCGACGAAATAATATGTCTCTGACCCGGTTAACCCTCCGGTTTCTGCAACTTCCCTTTTAACCATGAAAAACCCTGGCTGCCGTAATAACTTCTCCATTCGGGCGTTAAAAGGCTGCCCAGTTTCACATCCATGTCGTGTCTTGTGAGACTTTGCAGGCGGACATACAGCTTTCTGATGGTATCTGGATTCAGGTCCAGGTTGACGCCTCTGCGCATGATGAATTCAAGGTCAAAGACATCACGGATTTCTCCCCGATCAAGAAATGCGTTTAGGTTGTTTTGCGCCATCCGCTGCAACGTAAAACCACGCAGGAGTACCTGGGTGCTTCCGGCAGTAGAAAATGCGATCTTCTCTTCGGTGCTTCCCGGAGGCGCAACCTCCTTACGGATTTCGATTTTGAGCCGCTTCCGTCCTGCCTCCGGCTGAATTTCCAGTACAAGCGTAAAATGTTTCTCGGCTGCATCGGTGAGGATGTAATCTTTGCGCAACGACGCGACCAGATTCTCAAAGTACAGGGAATAATCCGTCTTTCGGTAAAACCAGAAATCAAGATCAACCGAATAGCGGGGAAGTTCATGGCACAATCGAAGCATGGTTCCCCCGCCAAAAACAAGCGGTGTCAGCAACCGGCGGTTTTTGAGCCACTGCAGGACAATGATCTCAAACAGCTCGTGTTCCTTCATGTTTTCCATAGTTTCTCCATAAGTTCGACAGCCCGTCCGGGGAAACTCGGCGCCATGTCGAAAACGGTTGCCTTTTTTATTTTGTTCAGATCGAGGGCTGCCACATCAAGGGCGTATCTACCCAGGGACTGGAGGTACACCGCGTCCCACAGGGCCTTTTCGGGTGTGGCTATAAAAATGCCGTCCTGGCGGATAAACCCGAAATAGAGACTTTTTTTGACTTTGAAATAACGAAACACCGTTCCCTGAACATCGTACAGATTCTGCTTGACGGCAATCGACTCCAGCCAGGCCTGCTGAACCTGGGTGGTCGCCCGGTGAAAGGAGAGGGCGGTGGTCAGCGACACGTACGAAGGA
Source organism: Caldithrix sp. (assembly GCA_020722745.1). Taxonomy (GTDB): domain Bacteria; phylum Spirochaetota; class Leptospiria; order Turneriellales; family Turneriellaceae; genus DYKF01. Next base: position 362 of record DYKF01000312.1, on the reverse strand, counting down.
ACCTGCATGCGGTTGGCCGCAAGCAAAAAATCCGCTGTCTGGAAATGGCGCCATTTTTGCGTCAATACGTATAAATCGCGTTTCATCCTAATTATAAGACGGGACTTTACGTACCGGCTACAGAGAACAACGGCTGACTGCGGCTTGATGGCCAGTCTTTCAGCCACATCGGCTGAAGCAAAGAAAGTGTACCTACTATCCGCTATTTGCTTATATCTCAATCGAAACACCTTCTTTCGCAAGGTTTAGGATTAGATACAGTAAATATACACTTGTGTCAATTTAATATATCTCACCAAAAACGGGGTCAAAACCGGGGTCAGAGACATATTATTTGGTCAAAACCGGGGTCAGAGACATAT